>CAZHVC010000001.1:0-16162 GCA_964535765.1 uncultured Ignavibacteria bacterium
AAAGCGCTGTTTGCCTGCCCCAAGGATTCGCTTGCCCTGCTTTCCGGGCCGCACCTGGAACGGGCGCTGGGCGAGTTTCTGGCCGAGGAAAAATCGGCCAAACGGTTCAGACTGTTTTTCAACAACGAATACTATTCGGCGATCATTCCGATACGCGATAAGCTGGTCTTGCTCGACGGCGTCATCAAATCATTGATCGCCCGCGAGGCGCTAACCGAAAAAGACAGTGAAATCATTTCCATTACCCGGCGCCTGGCCCCGGATTGGTTCGTGGGATACGATTGATACGACAATGGTCGGCTGCTGAATTATCGAATAGGCCGCTGACTGCGTTG
Organism: uncultured Ignavibacteria bacterium; assembly: GCA_964535765.1. GTDB lineage: Bacteria > Zixibacteria > MSB-5A5 > UBA10806 > 4484-95 > JBBIRK01. The sequence continues at coordinate 336 of CAZHVC010000001.1, forward strand.
GCGGCGACGACGGCCGCAGTGGAAACGATCCCGGACCAAATCCCTTGACTACACCCGCGCTTTCACTGATATTCCCCCCTGTTGGAATGTGGTACGGATAACGGATTTCGCCGCTGAAAATATGAGGAGGTAATGATGGGCAATTATAAAGTCCCTTTCCCGGTCAATGAACCGATTTACTCATACGCTCCGGGCTCGCCCGAACGCGAAAAATTAAGCGCCGCTGTCGAGCGCTTGAAAAAATCGTATATCGAAGCCCCGATGATTATCGACGGCAAAGAGGTCAGAACCGCCGCCAAGGCCGAGATGACGATGCCGCACGATCATAAAAAATCGCTCGGCCAATATTTCATTGGCGGAAAAACCGAGGTTGAAGCGGCGATCGCCGCCGCCATGAAAGCCAAACCCGATTGGGAAAGTATGCGGTTCGAGGACCGAGCGGCAATCTTTTTGAAAGCCGCTGAGCTAATCGCCGGACCTTATCGCTACGAATTCAGTGCGGCCACCATCTTGGCGCACGACAAAAACGTCTTTCAATCGGAAATCGACGCGATCTGCGAATCTATCGATTTTCTCCGCTACAACGTCTATTTCGCGCAGCAGATTTACGATATTCAGCCCGGCAACGACCTCCAGATGTGGAACCGTATCGAGTACCGCCCGCTGGAGGGGTTCGTCGTGGCGGTTACACCGTTCAATTTCGTTTCGATCGGAGTCAATCTGCCGACCTCGGCGGCTCTTATGGGCAATACGATCGTCTGGAAACCGGCCTCGAGTGTGGTTTATACGGCGCACCATTTCATGAGAATTCTGAAAGAGGCCGGCCTGCCTGACGGCGTAATCAATCTGGTTACCGCCCGTGGAGCCGATATTACCAACGTTGCTTTCAAGCATCGAGACCTCGGCGGCATTCATTTCACCGGCAGCACCGAGGTTTTCCAAAACATGTGGAAAGTGGTGGGCGATAATATCGCCAATTATAAAAGCTACCCGAAGCTCGTGGGCGAGACCGGCGGCAAGGATTTCGTGTTCGTCCACGAATCGGCCGAGCCGCTGGAGGTGGCCACGGCGATTTTCCGCGGCGCTTTCGAATATCAGGGGCAAAAATGTTCGGCGGCCTCCAGAAGCTATATTCCTAAATCGCTCTGGCCGGAAATAAAAGATATCCTGGTCGGTTTCGCCAAAGAAGCCAAGATAGGGCCGCCCGATGATTTCTCCAACTTCATCAACGCGGTGATCGACAGAAACGCTTTCGAATCGATAAAAGCGTATATCGACTACGCCAAAAAGTCGAACGAGGCTCAAATTGTTTTCGGAGGCAATTGCGATGATTCGGTCGGTTATTTTATCGAGCCGACGCTGGTGTTGACCACCAATCCGCATTTCAAGTTGATGGAGGAGGAGATATTCGGCCCGGTGATGACCGTCTATGTTTACGAAAACGCCGAATTCGAGAAAATGCTGGAGGTTTGTAACACGACTTCGCCCTATGGTCTCACGGGGGCGGTTTTCGCCCGCGACCGAAAGGCGATCGTCAAGGCGTTCAACGCCCTGCGTCATGCCGCCGGCAATTTTTATATCAACGACAAACCGACCGGTGCAGTGGTAGGCAGACAGCCTTTCGGCGGCGCCAGGGCCTCGGGCACCAACGACAAGGCCGGCTCGATGTTCAACCTGCTGCGCTGGATCTCGCCACGCACCATAAAAGAAAATTTCGTGCCGCCGCGGAATTACAGATATCCGTTTTTAGGATAAGGCGATCCGAATCATGTCAAAAAAGGCTGGGATCTTTCCCGGCCTTTTTTATTGGAATGAGTCCACCCGTCGATAAATAATTCCGACCGCCGACTTCACGCCTGCCGTCTGGATTTTATCGAGGTTGACAAGACCCGGGGTATCGGCACGCCGCATAGCCGCATTCCAAAGACGAGCCTGCGGCGAATCGATTAATGGCAATGGAACCGTTGCAAGGGCAAGCCGAAGGAAAGCGGGCGCGGCGGTCAGGTCATGGGCGACACGATGACCTGACCGAAATGGAGCATATCGCGGACCGCTTCGACTAAAACCGGTTCGATCACCCTACTTGCATCTGGAATAACCGCAATTCGGGCAGGAAATACAGCCTGATTCGGCCACCATGCGGCCGGTGCAGTCGGGACAACGCATGGCTCCGATATCGGGCGCGGGCTTGGCCGCCTTGCCGTTGCCGAAATGTTTGCGCAGCACCTTGGCCACGGCATCGGGAACCGACCGGATGAGACCGCCGGTCGCCATCACCTGCGAATCGCCCCCGATCCCCTCCAACTGCTCGATAATGTCCTCGACCTCGACGCCCGAACGCAGAGCCAGCGAGATCAAACGGCAGATCGCCTCGGTGTCGGCCATGGTGTCGTAACCCGATTTTCCGATCTGGGCGAACACTTCGAACGGTTTCCCCTGACTGATATTTATGGTGACGTAGAGGTTGCCGAAACCGGTCTTGATTTTGTCGGTTATGCCGGGTAAAGTTTCCGGGCGGTCTTTGATCCGCGGTACTAGATCGGCCGGTTGGCCGGAGGATTTCGTGGAAAGGACCTGCATCGGTCTCGAGCCGTCGCGGTAAACGGTTACGCCTTTGCACGATAGCTTATAAGCGAGCTCATAGGCCCGGCGCACATCGTCGAGCGTGGCTTTGGCGGGCAGGTTGATCGTTTTGGAAACCGCGTTTTCAGTATATTTCTGGAACGCATCCTGCATCCTGATATGGAATTCCGGATCGATATCGTGGGTGGTGACGAAAATGCGGCGGATATTTTCGGGAATTTCCTCGATATCGGCGATCGAATTTTTGCGGGCGATTTTTTCCATCAACTTTTCCGAATAAAAACCGAGTTCCATCGCCTTCTTCTGGAAAATAGGATTCACCTCGACCAGGCGGGTGTTGTCCATGACATTGCGTTCGTAGCAGATGGCGAACAACGGCTCGATCCCCGACGAGCAACCGGCGATAATCGATATGGTGCCGGTGGGGGCGATCGTGGTCACAGTCGAGTTGCGCCGAGGAATCGAGTTTTTACCCTCCGGATCGCAGAAATCGCTTTTGTGCCAGTTGGGGAAATTGCCGCGCCGGGAGGCGAGTTCCTGAGAAGCAAGGTCGGCTTCGGTCTGGATAAACGACATCACTTTCTCCGCCAGATTCAACGCTTCCTCGGAGTTATAGGGGATTTCAAGCATCACCAAAAGATCGGCCCAGCCCATAACGCCCAGCCCAATCCGGCGATTCGCCTTGGTGCTGCGGTCGATTTCCGGCAAGGGATAGCGATTGGCGTCGATCACGTTATCGAGGAAATGGACCGAAAGACGGACGGTCCGACGTAGTTTTTCCCAATCGATTTCATAGCGGAACAGATCACCATCAGGGGTCATCCCCACGGTGGTCTTGACCATGCGGGCCAGATTGATCGACCCTAAATTGCAGCTTTCGTAGGGCAGAAGCGGTTGTTCGCCGCAAGGGTTGGTCGCCTCGACAAGTCCGACTTTACGGGTATGTTCGGCGGCATTGATTTTATCGAGGAATACAATCCCCGGCTCTCCGGTTTTATGAGCATGTTCGACGATAAGATTGAATACCTCGCGGGCATCGAGCATCTGCCGCTGGCCGTCGATAATATACGGCCCGCCGGTGCGCGGGTCGATTATGGCATAGGGCCGGTCTTCTTTGACCGCTTTCATGAATTCATCGGTCACTCCCACCGAAATATTGAAATTGGTGATTTCCCGTACGTCATCTTTGCAGGTTATGAATTCGATGATATCGGGATGATCCACCCGCAAGATGCCCATATTGGCGCCGCGGCGCGTGCCTCCCTGTTTGACGGCCTCGGTGGCCGCGTTTATCACTTTCATGAATGAAACCGGACCGGAGGCGACACCCGAGGTCGAAGCCACCATTGAATTGCGCGGCCGTAGGCGCGAAAAGGCGAACCCCGTACCACCGCCAGACTTGTGAATCAGGGCCGCCGCCTTGACCGCATCGAAAATCGATTCCATGGAATCCTCGATCGGGATGACGAAACATGCCGAAAGCTGACCCAGCGGCCTGCCGGCGTTCATCAGAGTGGGTGAATTCGGCATAAACTCAAGCGAGGAAATCATATCGTAAAACTCATTGGCCGTCTTTTCGACCTCGTCATCAGTGGCGCCATATAGGCTGTCGGGAGCGGCTACGGCCCGAGCGACCCGCCAGAACAATTCCTCGGGTGTTTCGATGACCTGCCCGTGTTCGTCTTTGGCCAGATAACGCCGCCGCAATACAGCCAGCGAATTTTCGCTCAATTCCAATTTTTTGCGGATCGCTTTCAATTCCATATCTCCCTCCTGAAATATGTGAAAATTCGGGCGGTCAGCTTTCGATTTCGCCGACGGCCGTCATGTTATTCGGATCGATCGTAAAATCCCAGAATACAATCGGGGCTTTTTCTTTCATTATCTTAAGCATCTCGATGGCGATCTTTCGGATCTCCCAATGTGCCCGTTCATTCGTTCTAACCCAGAAAAAATGGCGTAGTTCGCGGAAATTCGCCGTTATCACGATTTCCGAAGTGGTGGCGTTGGGCAGAATATAACGGGCATCCTCCGGCGGAACACCGCTATCGAGCATCTCCTCGTACAGCTCGAAACAATGATTGGCCGCCTCGACGAACCGGGTGAGGAAATCACGCTGTCCTGCGGCAAGCGAGGGCGGCGCCACGATTCGGAAATCGCGGGTTTTATTGCGGCCGGGCTTGTCGGCATAACAGACATAGCGCTGGCTTTCCTGCGATGGAGATATAAAGCGATGGCGGACAAGTTCATGGGTGAACACCCGTGAACCACCTTTTATCCGAAATGTCGCGCTGGCATGTTCGAGCACCGAATGATGCTTCTTGCGGATTACCTTTTGGATCAGCTCCCTGGTCGATTCCGGCGGCTTGTGCCGGTTAAACGACAAATAACATGTCCGGCAGGCCCGCTCGATCAATTCCTCGGCGTTGGGGGTGATCGCCTCAAGCGTTACCGTTGGGCCGGCATCGAGTATCAGGTTCGGCTTAGGCAACACTTCCCCACGGCTAATAGCAGCCATTTTTCGGCTCCCATCATTAAATTCGACTATTAAATTGTTTTTTTCTAATCCCCTCAACTGAGGGGTTGTCATATTAGCCCGAAGAGTTCAAACTGTCAAGCCGGAATTTTTCGATTTTATAAGAATTTTACAAGTGAATATTGTTTGGGGACTTGCATAAATGAAATATGTCAAAAACAGGCTTTCGCCGATATAATCAAAGCCTCACACCAAATTAACAACAATACAATCCATTGACTACCCGACGGTTACACAAAACCTAAAATTATCGCTGGCGGCCAAAACCAAACCTAAATTGCGCTTCAGCGCTGCTTTTTCCCGAAATGATCGATAAGTTGTTGCCTAATCCAGCAAAATATGGTAAACAATTATACAGCAGAAAAGGACGATCATTAAATGAATACGATATCCCCGCTCGAATATAAAATCATCGGCCGCCAGTCAATTACATACGACACCATTTCGCTTCTGTTCGAACTTCAACCGGAACAGCGATTGAGCTTTTTCCCGGGCGACCATTTTCACGTGCATCACAATTTAGACGGCGAGGAAATTACCCGCCCCTATACGCCGACCTCAACCCCCGATGATCAGGGGTTTTTCGAACTCATCGTCAAAAAATATCCCACCGGCATCGTTTCGAATTACCTTCACTCCCGGAAGATCGGCCAAACGGTCTTGATGTCGGGTCCCCATATAGGCGGTCATTTCGTCGAGGGGATGGCCGCCAAGGTCGGCATGGTGGCCGGCGGGGTCGGGATAACGCCGATGGTTTCGATGGTGCGGACGATTATCAGGAGAAATCTCGATGTGCAGATCAGTCTGCTGTTCGCCAATAAAACCATCGACGATATAATCCTGCGGGACGAATTCGAATCTCTGGCTGCCCGCCATCGCAATTTCCGATTGTTGCTTGCTCTTGACAGCGCGCCCGCCGACTGGGGCGGCCATAAAGGACATCTCGACGAAACGGTGCTGGCGCGGTTTTTACCATCGCCCGCCCCCGATGTGGTGGTTTTTCTATGCGGTCCACCGATCATGGAATTCAAGCTGCGCGAGAAGCTGCTTTTGCTCGGTTACGGCAAAAAGCAGATAATCATTCCGTAACAATCTTGCCGCTGACCCAACTTGGCAATCGAGTCCGCTTTGTCGGCATCTTATGGTTCTCTCGAGACGGCGGTCAAACGAATGTTCCCCTGGTTTTCCGATTGCGGCAAAAGCGATCGGACGAACGTTGGTATGAAGAACCTGTTTTCGGTTTGTTTATCGGGGGAGGACGGAAACTATTTTTTCGCTATCCAGTAAAGCCGTGAATCCAACCGCGACAGCTCGAAAATCAAACCGTTTTTCAAATCGGCCGCTTTTGCATTTATATTCTGATTGTCCAGGATATCGACAAGTTCGATTTTCGACTGGCGGATACCCGCACGCGATAAATCGGCGGCGACAACCACCCGCTTGACCTGGCGCTCCGTCTGTCCCATATCGGCATTGATTATGAACAGAGCCGCTCCCTTGTCATTGCTCTGAAGTGTCACGTGCACTGTCGGATCGGAACTCGATACCGGCGTGGTGATTTCGTTCTCATCGAGTAACGCCTTGATGAAACCGAGCTTGCTCGGTTCTCCCCTTGCCGAAAGGTCGTAGGTGAACAGATAATATTTGCCCTTTCCCGATTTCTTGAAGACGCCGACTGTTTTGCCGCCGGCTCGGGCGATTGGGCGCGCCGAACCTTTGGCGGAGATGTAGCCGTAGGTAATCGCCCTGAACGAAAAACGATCGGCTTCGATGAAAGCCGGATTATGCCACGGCCGGGTATCGACACCCAGCGCGCGCCGCAATATTTTCGATTTCTTGAACGACAAATCACTTTCGGGAATCAGGCCGATGAAGACGATTATCATGCCCCGGACGACGATCTCGGCCAATTTTTTCTGCACGTTGTCGTCCATGAATCCGCCTATCGGCACGAACATGATTATCGTGTTCTCCAAGTTGTCCAATTGCTCGAGATCGTAAATATTGAAATCGAAATTAAGCTGACAGAGGTCGGCCGTGATATTGGCCTGAGTCTGCTGAATCAATTCGTGCATGTACGATAAATCGCCAACCGCCGGGATTTCGCCGAAAAACTGATACGGCTTGTAAATTCCGACCGCCGCCCGGGCGGTTGATTGCAGGGTGTTCAGGCCGATCGCCTCGACCGCCACGTTCAGGCGTCTTATGACCTCATAAATATCGTAAACCGTCCCGTCCGTACCGAGCGGCGGCCCGACCCAGTGGTCACGGCCGACGAACATATAGTAATTCAATCCTTTCAGACCTGTCGAGAGCGACGAAAGCAAAATATGTTTTTGCCGCGCCAACAAATCTGGCCTACCAGGTCCGGACGACTCGCTGGGGTAACCGACGGATACCTGCGGCGACCACGAGTAATTGACGAGATTTTTCACCAGCTTTACCCTCGTGGCGATTCGATAATAATCGTCATCGAAGTTGATGGCCGGTCCGGCGATTGTTTTTTCGCCGCGGATTCTATCCCAGGCGACCGGCAGGCTGAAATCGGCGGCCGCCGGTGTTACGACCGAAAACATGCAGCCTACGCCCAACGCTTCAAAACGGTCCTTCAGGAAATTGTAATGATCCTCAAGCAGCTTCGCCTTAAATTCAAGCCAGTCGAAATAAGGTGTCAACTGCTCGTTTTTCTTGAAATGAAAATCGACCGGTGGAGCGATTCCAGCAAAAGACTTCACCTTCGGATAGCCGGCCGGCAAATCCTGCACCGATCCATATTTCGATTCGAGATAGTTGGGATATAGCACAGTCGTAACGTGATTGTTATAGTCCGATTCGAATATGCGGTGGTTTCCCCCGAAAACATGTTGGTCCTCAAGCTGAATCAGAAAAACCGGGCCTTTGGGGAAAATATAATTTTGAATGGCATCGACAAGCCCGCCCAGATAGCGTCTGATATGATTCTGGTATTTGGGATGCAAATAGGAGGGCTGATAACTGGATTTCACCCCGGCATCGACTCTGGCGGTAAGCAATCCACCGGCTGCATCCCTGGCGATAAGCGATTCGTCGGTAAAAAGATATCGGGGCAAACCGCCGTCCGGCCATTCGGCTTGAAAATAAGGGCCGGGCTTAAGAATGATTTTGAAACCGAATTCGCGCGCCAGTTCAAGAAAAACTATGAGATCGGTATAGGGATTGGCGATTCCCTGAAAATCAAAGCTGCCCGGCTTCTCCTCGTGTAGATTCCACGGCACATAGCTCGAAATAATTCGGAAATTGGCCTTTTTCAGTCGATCAAAACAGATCGACCAGAATCTTTTCGGCACTCTGAAATAATGGATTTCAGCGGAGATAGGCGAAAATTCATCGCGGCCGATAATAAATTTATTTTGAACTAACCCGAGCAATCCTGACTCTTCAAAATAACCTCAAATACCGCTACAATCCGGAATTTCACAGGCGGCAACGTAAACAATATTTCACAATTTGTCAATAGTTTTTTGTTAACATGTTGAAAATAAAAGCGTTACAACAACGCCCCCAAACCGAGTCGTGCACAAAAAAAGGGCGTGGCCGCCCTTGGTAGAACGGCCACGCTCAAGACCATCAGGTTTGCAGCCTAACGAGTCATATCAGAAGGAATAACGTTTATCCGGAGTGGCGGAGGCGTGCAAGCCGGATAGCTTGTTTGAACCGGAGGCACAGGCGGATAATCGCTGCAGGCGGCAGGAGGCGCCGCTGTTCCTTTGAAGTAGGCCACCAACCTGGTTACGTCTGAGGGTTGCAACGCGCAGTTGCCGTTGGCGTCACCGGCCGCATAGAAGTTCGGCGGAGCGATGACCGCGCCAGGATTGTTGAATTCGCAAGCCGGGAAGACTCCCTTGAAGTATCCAACAAGCCTGGTCACATCGGCACCGCTGACCTGAGGCGGCCACGGCGCAACACCCATGTTGGCATCGCCCGGCAGATATTCATAGCCCGTGAGCGGACCCATGAACTTGAACGTGCCGATCTGAGTTCCGTGCTCTTCCGTGAAAGCATCGGAGGCGAAGTCAACGCTGAGCGAAATCGTCTGGCCGGCATAAGGTTTCAGGTTGAACAACCGGTAATGCCAAGGTTTGTAGCCGGTGAATCCGGGCTGCAAGGACATCAACGGGCAGAGGTTGCCGGTGTTGGTGTCTGCGCTCGGATAGCCGAGGATCGGCACCAGAACGTTCCAGGTCGCGCCGCTGTCGGTCGAGATCTTGACATTGGCGAAGTCCCAATCGAGTTCGTTCTCGTAAGCCAGATCCAGCAAGGCGTAACCCTTCCAGGTCGAATCCAAAGTAACGGTGCGGCTGACAAGCGGGCCGCAGTCGTTGGCTTGATACGGTCCGACCATACGGGCGCCCCACCATCTCACTCTGCCGCTCAGCGGCGGGCCGAAGTATGGATCGGTGCCGAAAGCCCACGGATTGCCCGTAAGAATCGGCGGCACGGTGAAGTCGGTGCTGTCACCGAGCTCGTCCAATATGTGGCTGCTGGCGCCCAGAGTATCGAAGGTAAAGGTCATGGCGGTGATCCTGTTGTCGCAGGTATCACCCTCGCCCGTAACCAACACTATGTCGATCGTGTAATAGGACGTATCGTATCCCGGAGTCCAGGTTCCGAAGTCGATCTGGGCGAACCCGTTATCAGGAATCGTCACGCCTGTTACCGTATCGGCATGGGTATCGGGACCGGTAATGCTCAAATAGGCCGTCGCACCGGTTATCGGAGCAAGACCATTGTTGTAGTAGGTGGCCTTGACCGGCACCGGAGTCCCGAAGGCGACGCCGTCCGGCTCATCGATCGACACCGCTTCGGCATCGATATAACCAGGCGGACGGTTGTCGTAATGGACATACCAATCCATATACAACGGTACCCCGAAGGCAGTTGAAGCTCTCATCCAAGTGCCGTCTTCAACTAACGAGGAATCACCCATGCTGCTGGCCAGACCGAAGTAGAACTCCTGGGTTCCCAGCGTCTGGAACAGCGGCCCGGTATAGTTCGGCGCAGCCTGGCCGTTGCGGTTCCAAACCATCAGCAAGAATGTATCAGGCAGCGAAGCATACAACGCCGGGCTGATATCGATTCTGGTGTAGTTCGGATAATCGCAGGTGACGTAGAACGGTCCGGCGATTCTGGTAGTGCCGGTGTCGGCGCTGCCGTCATAGCCGAAGATCGACCAGCCGAAATCCGGCCGCGGGACCGCTATGCTCTGCAAAGCAAGCAGGAAGTGATCGATCGAACCGACCGCGGGTTTTACGTAGAGATGCCCCATATGGTACTTGCCGGAGGTGTAGTAAGTGGTGCCGCCAGCGGCATAGGTGGCGTAGGCACCATACCCGACCGTCAAGTTATAGGAGCCGCTGTTGTTGCCCGGTTCCTCATCGGTGCAGCTGGTAACGGTCACCACGGCACTGACCGTGTAATCATCGGCGCAACCGCCGGTGACGAACGGATCGAAACCGGTGACGAGAACCGTAGCACCCGCTCCGAACGAAACGCCGGTCACGGTATCCGAATAGACCGGGCCGTAGAGCGCGCCGGTGATCGTGATCGCCACGTCTCCGGTCGAACCGACAACCGCGTTGTTCCTGACGTTGACCTCAGGATTGATCGTCGAGCCAGGCGTGACCACCGCCGGCATCGAACCGAAATCGAGCAGTTCGAGGTCGCAATTAATAGCGGTCGGATTGACCTCTACATCGTCGACATACCACTCATCGGAATAATTGCCGGTATATTGCAACGCAAGCCACACCGTGGCATTGCCGGCGTAGGGGGTCAGGTCGAAAGCGACCGGAGCGCCCGCAAAGCCGTTGATGGTGTGGGTGCTCGGTGTATGATCGGCAAGCAAGGTCGCCGTTGCCGGATCGAAACACGGGCCGGTGGCAACATACATACGGTGATGATCGCCATACGAAGCCCAGTAGGTTTGGTCTTCATAGAAAGTGAATCTCGGCGATGTGGCCGTGCTGAAATCCAGCGGCGGCAACACCAGCCACTCGTCCTTGACCGATGAGGAAGGATCATCATCGACAAAGGCCGAATTGGGCGAGCTCCTGAACATGACGGTGCTGGTCATCCAGCCGTCGGCGGTGGCGTTGCCGAAATCGAGAACGGTCCAGCCGGCAGGCGGGAAGACGCCGCCGTCAAAGTTCTCGGCCAAAGGCGGGGCAGTCACGCCGCGAATCGACCGCGGTTCGGACTTGCTGTCATTTAGCGGATTGGAGTCGCCGGCCAATACGGAAGTGGCGGTCAAAGTGTAATCGCCGGCCGCCGGTGCCCACGCCGTCGGGCAAGTAACCAGAACACTGTCGTTGCCGGGGACGCTTATACCGGTCGCCGAACCGATCAGGTTCGCACCTTCATAGAAGTCAACCTGAGCGCCGCTGACGGGATTGGCGGTGAAGTTCTTGACGTAAGCGGTGATGGAATACGACCCGGCAATCGCAAGGGCGCAGGGATCGACGATGTCGGTTACGCCGATATCGTTGTTGATGGCGACAGCGCCGAAGTCGTCGATATACATACCGGCATACTGAATCGAATTATCGCCAGCCATGTCGAATCTCAACAGAACGGTTTGCCCCGCATAAGGTGTCAGATCGATCGAAACCGACACCCAGCCGAGCGATTGTCCGTTCCATACCTGCTCACCGAGCATCGGGTTGGACGAGGCGGTGATGGTCGAGTTGTACGGCAGCGAGGTGGTGATCACCGACCAGGTGGCGCCGCCATCGGTCGATATCTTGACGTTGCAGCCGTCATAACCCGAGCCCTCGGTGTAATACCACAGCCAGAAGCTGGCCTGATAGGACGTACCGCCGGTGAGGGTCAACCCCTGCGATATCAGAGAGTTCAACGTCGAGGCATTATAGGTGTTGTCGATATCCGTACCCCAGCAATTGACCGGGCTGTAGGCCGAAGACGGACCGCTGGCGTAAGTCGGAACTCCCCACTCCCATTCGCCGGCGAAAGGTATAAAGGCGCCGTTATCGGGCTCGAAATTAGTGAAGAACGGCAAGCCGGTTACATTATAGACGACCACAGTCTTGGAGCTGGCGTCATTGGTCGGATTGCCGTCGCCGGGCAGAACCGTCGCCGCCGAAATGACGTGCGGACCGGGCGTGGCAGGCCACGGCGCCGGGCAAGGCCCGGAAACCGAACCGAACGGCGGCAGCGGAATGCCAACGGCGGTGCCCAGCGGAAGAGCGTCAACGAAGAAGTTGACGTTCACCACCGACGGCGTCGCCGTGAAATTGCTGGCGGTCGCCCAGACGTTGTAAACACCGACCGGCATGAAGCTGACCGCCGGCGAATCGATCGAGGTTACGCCGGCATCGAGCGCCGGTGCGGTGTAGTAGAACTTGACAGCCAAGCCATCCCACGGATAGTTGCCCAGATCGGTTTCGAAGAAATACTGCAAACCGGTTGTGCCGGTCTGATTCTCGATACCGATGGTGACGTCGGTCTGCATGTTGGGCGAAATGTTGTTGTATTGATAGGTGATCGTGCTGTCGCCCCAGTTGATGATGATCTGCATGTCGAGATCGAGGGCGTTCTGGCCGTAGTGGATGATACTGTCGTATTCGACGACGAACCGGTTATTAGGAGCATCAATCAAGTACTTGATGCTGTTGAGGCGGTTGTTCATGTCGTCCCAGTAGCCGGCCAGAATCGTATTCGGCGTGCCGGCGGTCGGAATGGCCGCATTGGCATCGGGCAAAGAGGTCTGGGAAACATCCAACGTCAACAGACCGTTGGCGCCGATCTTGACCGAGTCGTACATCTGGCCGTAGAAATAGAACGAACCGCCCAGCCATTTGGCCGTGCTCACGCCGGTATCGTAGCTGGTAAGCGTGCAAACGGTGGCCGCGGACATATCGACCCAGCTGAAGGTCGGGCCGCCGGGCTGGGTGTTGTCGATCCAGCTATACAATTGGGCGTCGGGACCACCGGTGCCGGCATGCGGATAGACCGTAAGCGTCGAATTGAAAGTATTATCGTAGGAGCCTTGCTCGCCCGGGTTATCGGCATAGAGAGTGAAAGTAACCGAGCCGGGGCCGGCGGCGGTATAGTTGTTGAACACAATCGTCGTTTCAGCCGACGGGTTCAACGAAATGCCAAACACCGTATCGACATAACCGTCGGTTGTGGTCATTATGCCGTCGAACGTCTGCGCGGTCGTGCCGGAATTCTTGAACCTGCCCTGAACCGCATAGGTCCGGACATCGTTCAAGAAACCGGTCGGCGCCGGTATCGACAGAGCCGTGATATCGTCATCCCAAGTGTCGATTTTCACGGTCACGCTGTCAAGGTACCAGGCCGAACTGGTCGTGGTTACGCCATCCCAGTGGTTGACATAGTGCCAGGCGATTTTTACGTTGCTCTGCTGGTCGGCCCACGAGTGAATACTGTAAGTGCGGCGATGCGGCGATGTCGTCGTCCCGGAGTCGGCCCCAAAATAAGTGGCGATAGTTATAGGCCAAGTAGCGCCGCCGTCCGTCGAACCGAGAACATAAGCGGTATCGCCGTTGCCGGTTCTGTCGTCGTAAACATGCTTGAAATAAAGGTCGATCGTGTCAAATCCCGCAGAAAAATCCAGGGCCGGAGTGATCAGCCATTCGTCATGGTTTTCCTGAGGACGATAATAGACTTCGGCGCAGGAATCGCTGTTGAGCGCATATTTGACCCAATCGTTGTTATCCCACTCCTGATACTGGCGATCCTCGATGGTCCAGCCTGCCGGCGGGTTGTTCCCCAACGGGCCCCAGCCGCTGAAGTTGGTGGATGCGGCCAAAGTGCCGTCACCCCAGATGCTGATATCGTCGATATAAGAATACCAGCCGCCATCGGGGGCTACGTGCACGAAGGCAAGCTTTACGCTGGCTTGACCGGCAGCCCAGCTCGATATGTCAAAGAACAATTTTGATGTGGATTTTACCGAGCTGCCTTGATCGGCTCCCTGATAAAACGCCACAGTATGGGGCCAGGTGTGGCCGCCGTCGGTTGAACCCATGACCTTGAAGCTGTCGGCCCGCCCCGAATAGTCGTCGTAGAAGAGGTAGAATGTAAGGGAGCAGGTGACGGCCGCGGAAAAGTCGCAAAGGGGAGAAATCAGCCACTCGTTCTGGTTTTCATAAGGCGAATAATAGACTCTGGCGACCGTGTCCAACCAGCTCGAATAATAGTACTTATGCCAGTCGTTGTTGTTCCAAACATAAACCATCGTGCCGTTGTCAACAATCGACCAGCCGGCGGGAGGGTTATTGCCCGTTGGTCCCCAGCCTTTGAAATCCTGGAACAGGAAATTGGTGATCGTGACGACCGGCGGTTCGTTCTGCTGATCGGTCTGCCGGCCGTAGATGAGCTGATACAGCTCCTCCGAGCGCTGGTTGTCGATCGCTTTCAGAACCGCTTCATTGAGCTGTTCCGGATTTTCGATGGTTGTGGCCAACTCGGCCTTCTTGGCCTCCAATCCGCGGGTGCGCTTCATTTCTTCCTTGGCTGCGATAACCGCAGGATCCTCGGTGTTCGAAACTTTGCTTGCACTCTCGGCGACAGGGGCCGGTTTGACCGGTGTAGCAATTTTCGCCGGGGCGGCGCCTTTGACGCCGATCTCTTTGTCGGAGATGAGGCGGGTGTCACTCGCGCCGGCGATTACGGGTTTCTTGCCGATCGAAGGTTGTCCTGCCCAAGCCCACAACAGGCCGATAGCCAAGACCAGCACCATCGTCAACAATAAGGTTTTTCGCATAAAATTCCTCCGCAAACCATTTTGGAGAATTCTTTTCGTCCTGAATCAACTTCAGGATCCGTCACATTTCGGTCTTTCCTGATTTCCTTGACCGTTAAAGGTTAATCGTTTGATACCCGAGAAACTTGAACGAATTCAATTAACAACAAGTTTGCCTCTTTGCTCCATCCTCCTTTACTTCTCTTTAAGGGTTGATTTTTCGTATTTCCAAGTGTCATGGTTCGCTGCATCTTTGTGGAATCGATCCACCTTTGAAATAATTGACCAGATAAGTGACATCGGACCCCTGCACGAGGCAATTGCCGTTGGCGTCAGCCCGCAAAATCGGCGGCGGCGGCGGATCGCCCGTTCCTTTCAGGTAGCGGGTCAGATAAGTGACATCGGCGCCCTCGACGCTGCCGTTGCCGTTGACATCGCCGGCGATATAGGCCAAAGGCGAAAGCGAGGCGAAACAGTTGATCCGGCCGGTTCCCAGCATGCCGGCATAGGCCGGGTTCAGATGGTCGATGGTGTCGGCGTAATTCTTTATATATTTCGTGATCGAGTCGGGGGTGAAAGTCGGTTTCAGCGCCTTGATTAAGGCCGCCAATCCGGCCACGATCGGCGAGGCCATCGAGGTGCCGCTCTCGGAAGAATAATTATATTCCCCCCAGGTCGTATAGATATTGGTTCCGGGAGCGCTGACATCGACCCAAGTGCCATAGTTGGAGAAGCTGGCTTTATGGTCGTAGTTGTCGGTGGCGGCCACGGCCAGAACATAAGTGTAGGCGGAAGGATAGTTGACATACGGCGGCGTCCAGTAATCGTCGTTTCCGGCGGCGGCGACGACCAGCGTCCCCTCGCCGCGGACATGAGTTACGACGTTTTGTTCATACTGCGAATAACCGGGCGAACCCCACGAGCAGTTGATGACGCGGGCGC
>CAZHVC010000002.1:0-15267 GCA_964535765.1 uncultured Ignavibacteria bacterium
GTTTGCGGCCATGCAAGGCGGCGAAAAGACCAAGTTCGAGAAACAGCGCCCGCAGGCGCGGATCGGTCCGCCGGGGATCGATGAATTCCCGATAGAGGGCGGAATCGCTGAAGACGATTCCGGGCAGGTCGATAAGCTGATCGCGCGGCACTGTCACGGCAACTCCTTCTAACAGTCGCCGTTTCACGGACATCAATGCGGATCGCATTGGCTTCGATATCAAGCCCACGGAAAAGGGCGAATGAAAATGCTTTGCGGCCTGATAATAAATCAAAGGTATTTTGCTATTAAGCCGCTGACAGCCTCGGGAACGGCCCGCATTCGATAATCAATCTCAAGAACAGAGTGCATGAGGTAAATAGACAACGGTTGAAACAATTCCATAATCGACAATATTTATGCTCCGCAACGCAATGGAGCTTCCATCCGCAAAAATAAATGCGCCCCGATTTTGCCCTATCGTCTCCTCGGGAAAATTATTGAATTCATAAAAGCCGCCAGGCAAATCATGTAAAGGGATTTTCCGCGGCCAAGATTATGCCGGCCGAAAGCATAGCCGATTTCAAGCCGCCGTGCCGTCGTTGTCGGCCAGATTTCCCCGGGCTAACGAGGCCAGTATTCCGCCGACGCAGAGGAATGCGAAAACGACGAAAGCGATTCGGGCGCTTTTTATAAGGTATGAATAATACTCCGGCGCCATCTTGGCTTTGCCGAATATGACCGCGAATATCAGCATCACGATCGCCATGCTCGACATCTGACCGACCAGCCGCATCGAACCGACGATGGCGCTGGCGATCCCGTAATTTTTCCGATCGACCGAGCTCATGACCGCATTCGTGTTCGGTGAGGAAAACAAGGCGATCCCCAAGCCGAGAACACCGAGACTGGAAATTATATACCACCATGGCGAAGATTGCCCCAGAAACGTAAGCGACAGCAGCCCGATCAATGTCACCAGCATCCCCGAGGAGGCCACCAGGCGCGGCTCGATTTTATCGGACAGACGGCCGGCGTAGGGGGCGAACAGCGTCTGCACCAAAGGCTGGGAGACCATCACCAAGCCAGCCTCACGAGGCGACAGCCCTTTGTTGTACTGAAGATATAGGCTAAGCAAAAAGCCGACGCCGGCGGTGGTGCTGTAATTAATCAGGGCCGCCAGGTTGGAAAAGGCAAAAACCCGATTGCCGCGAAAAAGATTCAAATCGATTAGGGGCGATTTCGCACGGCTTTCGTGGCGAAGGAAAACGGCGAACGAAAGCAAACCGATACCGATAATCGAAAACCCCGTTCCCGATGGGACCCTTGTCATTCCATATATCAAAGAGCATAAACTCAGCGCCAGCGCCAGAGAGCCGAAACTATCGAACCTTCTGCTTGCGCCTGCTTTCGCTTCCGGCGGCAACCCTTTTATCAGAAAGATCGCCACCAGCAAACCCAACGGCAGATTCAACCAGAAAATCCATCGCCAGCCCAATTGTTGGGTTATGACGCCCCCCACGATCGGCCCGAGCGTCAGACCGAGATAGACCGCTCCGACCGTGATACCAAGCGCTTTGCCCCTTTCGCCGGGCGGATAAACGTCCACCAGGATAGCCGTGCCGGTGGCGAAAATCATGGCCGAGGCCACCCCCTGCGCGATTCTGCCCAGAATCACCATCACTCCGGAAAATGAGACCGCTATCAGACAGGAAATGGCCGTGTAAAGTATTATGCCCTGCAAAAAAACGCGGCGACGGCCGAACATGTCAGCCAAGCGGCCAAAGGGAATCAAAAAGACGGCGGCGGCCAACAAATACGAGGTTTGGACCCAGCTCAAAGAGATCGGATTCATATCGAACCGCCGGCCGATCGTCGGCAAGGCTATATTCACCGACGACCCCATGAACGTGCCCAAAAAGGCGCTCAACGCGGCGGCGATCAAGGCGGCTCTCTTGCCGAATCTGGAAACGGCGGCTCCGGAATCGGCCATCGATTTATCACCTCCTGCCCCTGTTTTCAACAAGGTAGCTACGAGAATTCGGATATGTCAACCGGAAAGAGCGGAATCCGCAGCAATGCGGCAGGACTTATCGACGGATAACCGAAATTGAACAAAACAACGACGAACAGTCCTGCCACGGTTAAAATATCGCCGGGCGGCAACCTGCCCGCAGATCGATTTATCATCACCGCTCAAAGGAAAACCCTTCAGCCGTCCCGCCGACCGAAAAAAAACTAAATTCGCCCCGGAAACCCGCCGATAATAAAAATATAGACCGAAATCGGGGGGAGAGCGCGAATATCTATTCCATCGTTCTGAACGGTATCGAAAATAATCTCCATCGCTTCGCCATAGCCGCTCTGGAAATTGAGCGAAACGCCGGGGACGGTTTGCTCGACGCCCGGGTCGATATGATATTGGCAGGGCGCGCGATTTCAGCCGAACTCGGGATTTTTAAGACCGCCGCCGAAATGGATCGCTGTCGGATAGATATTTTCGCCTGATTTTCCCCGCAACCTTCCTCGAAACCGTTACGTATTCCCATCCGGTAGGTTCAATCGCAGGTCTTTCCTGCAGCAATTTGACAATTTAATCCGGTCATGAGAACGTTTATTCGGCTTTCAATCGTTTTATTCATGCCGGCGATCGGCTTTGCCGCCGCCGGCGATTTGATCGTGCGTACTTATTCGGCCATGGAAACCGGCAAGGCTCCGGCCATCGATGGTTACCTCGAACCGGAAACATGGCAGGATGTCCCCGCCGCCGACAGCTTCATCCAGCGCCGCCCTGATCCCGGCAAACCGGCGACGGAATCGACCGAGGTAAGATTGATCTACGATGACAAAGCGATCTACGTCGCCTTCACCTGCTACGATTCGGAACCGAAAAAAATCATTCATCGAACCTGCAAGAGGGATTCCGACGGCAATTCCGATTTCGTCGAGGTGGTTATAGATTCTTATCATGACCATCGGACGGGATACTCTTTTGTAGTCAACGCCGCCGGCATCCAGGAAGATGATTATCGCTATAATGACGGCGACGCCGATATCGATTGGAACGCCGTCTGGCAGGCCGAGGCCCAGCTGACCGATTTCGGCTGGACCGCCGAATTCAAAATCCCCTTCTCCTGTCTTCGTTTCAACAAAAGCGATCAGGCACAAATTTGGGGAATAAATTTCATCCGCATGATCAGGCGCAAAAACGAAACCGCTTTGTGGTCGCCCATTCTGCCCGAACAGCAAGGATTCATCTCGAAACTCGGCCATCTTGAAGGAATAAAGATTCATGACGGCGGAAGCCGTCTGGAGATTCTACCCTATGCCGTTTCCAGTGCCAGGCTGGAACCGCGCCGCCCGGGCAATCCCGACGGTCGAATTTATTCGGTCAACAGCGGTTTGGATTTGAAATATAGTTTCGCCCGCCGCTTCAATATCACGATCGACGCCGCATTCAATCCCGATTTCGGCCAAGTCGAGGTCGATCCGGCCGTGCTCAACCTTACCACTTATGAGACGTTCTATCCCGAAAAGAGACCGTTTTTTATCGAGGGAAACAAGTATTTCGATACCGAATTCGATCTTTTCTATTCGAGAAGAATCGGTCGGGCTCCGCGTCGTTATCCGGCCGATGCCGCCTATATAATCGATTTTCCTAAAACGACCACCATTCTGGGAGCGGTCAAGGCAGTCGGCAAATCGCCCGAGGGCTGGATTTTCGGGTTGGTGAATGCGGTCACCGCCGAGGAAAAAGTGCGCTATGTCGACGGTTCCGGCACGTCCCGGACGGCCGTGGTCGAGAATCTGGCAAACTACAACGTTATGCGGCTGAAAAAGGAATTCGACAGCGGCTCGTCGATCGGAATAATGTCGACCGGTGTGCATCAGCAGGCGGCGATTCCGGCATACAGCGGCGGCCTGGATTGGAGCTATGCTTTCAAAAACCGGGCATATACCTGGGAGTTGCAAACCGTCGGCTCGAAAGGCGAAAGCGACGGCTGGGGATTGATCACCAGATTGATGAAAAATTCCGGAAAACATTTCCGCTGGTCGTTCGGGGGCGAAAAAGAATCGAAAAAACTTGATTTGAATCGGCTCGGTTACATATCGCGCGGCGACTATCAGGGAGGGAACGTTTGGCTGCAATACAGAATTATCGACAACTCGGCGGTTTTCAAAGAAATCTATAACAACTGGAACTACTGGTATGGAAGCAACAGCCGCGGCGACAGGTTGAGCAACGGCGGCAACTACAATTTCTGGATGCTTTTGGCCAATAATTGGGGAACCGGCGGCGGCATTGAGTTGGAAGGCTCGAAATACGACGATCGGGAAACACGAGGCGGCCCGCTTTATGAATTGCCGCCGGGCTGGAGTTGCTGGGGTTCGATCGACAGCGACTACTCGAAAAAAACAGCCTTGTCCACCTGGTTTTCGATCGGCCAATACCGCCGCGGCCGCTATTTCTCGAACGGAAGCAACCTGACCCTCATGCCTGACGACAACATTTCTCTCAGCTTCGGGCCCTCCTACCAGCGGACCTGGAATCAGTATCGCTGGGTCGGCATTCAAAGCGACAGCACCGGCGACAATCAAGTTTTCGGCAAACTGAGAACCGAAATGATCGACTTTAACCTCAGGGCTCTAATCACTTTCAACAAAAGAACCAATGTAGAGGTTTATAGTCAACTACTGTTGGCGGCAGGGGCTTATAGCGATTTCGTCTGCTTAATCGATCCGGCCACGTTCGGGCCGTTGCCCGTCCCCTATCAACAGGATCCGGATTTCCGCTCTCACTCGTTCATTATCAATGCCGTGTTCTCCTGGGAGTATTCGCCGGGTTCCATGGTTTACATCGTGTTCACCCAGGGGCGCAGCTTATACGAAAATCAACGGGGAAATCTGGTGCCGGCCAGGGATATCGACCGACTCTTCGAATACGCTGCCGAGAACATTTTCCTGATTAAGTTGAATTACTGGTTAAGCTACTGATTCCGAACAGGTCGCGGACTCCGACAAAGCCCAAAAAAATAGACAAATATTGTCTTGACAACATCTGTCACTTAATTATTATTTAACATGCAAGGGTGAAACCTCCTCGTTTAGGTAGTTCCAGCCCCCCTCTACCTAAGCACAAGTTTCACCCTTCGCTTTTTGCTGAACGATATTCCGGCCGTTTTTTCTTTCGTTCGCCAGGCAATAATTATTAATCGCCCCGGATAGGTTTTTTTTCGGATTTTGCGGTAAGTCGTTCAGCTCGAACCGCCAACGGCTGTCTCGAGCGTTCCGGAAAGCAAGAGATTTTCCGTCCGCTGCGATCGATCGGACAAAACGATCCGTTCACCGTTTCAAGCAAAACCGAGGCGTCACCGCCAACCCTTCCGCCGCCGGTGATCGGCGATCGAGTCAGCGCCTAGGGGTCGGCTGCCGATCCGGGTCCGCTCTCGAAATATTCCTTGATTATGGGGATTATCTTATCCAGCGCCCGGCGCCGGTGACTTATCGAGTTTTTTTGCTCGGGCGTCATCTCCGCCAGGGTCATATTCGCCTCTGGCAAATAAAAAACCGGGTCATAACCGAAGCCGTTGGCGCCCCGCCGATGGTCGATAATCTCCCCCTCGATTGACCCCTCGACCAGCTGCTCCCGGCCGTTGCCGTCGATAAAAACCATCACCGACCGAAACCGCGCCGTCCGCAAAGCCGGCGGGACTTCGTGGAGAACGGCAAGCAGCTTGTTGCAGTTGTCGTCATAGGTCGCCTCGGGGCCGGCGAAACGCGATGAATAAACCCCGGGTTCGCCGTCGAGATAATCGACCTCGAGACCGGTGTCGTCGGCCAGACATGGAATTTTGTACTTGTTCCAGACCGCCCGGGCTTTCAGCAAAGCGTTTTCGGCCAGGGTTTCCCCGGTTTCTTCGACTTCGGGAAAATCGGCGAAGTCTGCGGCGCCGAGGACTTTGATGCCGAAATTCGCCAGGATATTTCTGATTTCGGCCAGCTTATCCCGGTTGTTGGTGGCGATAATTATTTCAGGGCTGGCTATGCTCACGGTTCAATAAAGATCGATATCGATTTTGGTCACTTTGCCGATCGGCCGATCAAGAAAGATGCGGGCCATCTTTTTGAGCCGCTCGGGCGTATCGGAAACGAAATATCGATGGACCGGGGCCGTTCTCCGCGTCGCTGTCATCCCCGACTCACTCAATATCTCCTTCACGGCCCGGGCGGTTTCATCGGCCGAATCGATCAGTCTGACGGCCGGTCCCATAACTTTCCCGATCACCTTTTTCAGGGGCGGATAGTGGGTGCACCCGAGGACCAACGTATCGATTTTTCTTTTTTTCAATTCGGCCAGATAATCCTGGGCTATCATATACGTTGCTTTCTTGTCGATATACCCGCTTTCGACTAAAGCCACGAATAAAGGGCAGGCCAGGCCATAGACATTTAGACCGAAATCAAGGCTTTTCAGGGCTCTGGTGTAGGATTGCGAAGCGATCGTCCCCTCGGTGCCGATAACGCCGATCCGACGACTGACGGTGGCTTTCACGGCCGCTCGTGCTCCCGGTTCAATCACGCCCACCATCGGGACATTATAAATCTGCCTTATATAGTCAAGCGCATGGGCCGAGGCGGTGTTGCAGGCGACCACCACCATCTTGACCCCCTGCTCAAGCAGGAAATTCACGTTTTGCCGGGAAAACCTCCGGATCACATCGGCCGACCTGATCCCATAAGGAAAACGTCCCGTGTCACCGAAATAGACCACCTGTTCCCGCGGCAACTGATTGAATATTTCGCTGACGACGGTCAGCCCGCCCACACCGGAATCGAATATCCCGATCGGCCGGTTGCGATGGCTTGCGGAAACGACTTCGAAAGTCGCCGGCCTGAAATCGGCCGCCGCCTGCATATCAGCGCTTCTCATAGATGGCTTTGAAAGCGACGACCGCCCGAGCTATTTCCGCGGCGAACGAATCGCGGAAATTGCCGCTGCGCAAAAGTCCTTCGTCCTTCTTATTGGTGATAAAGGCGGTTTCCACCAGCACCGATGGCATGAACGCCTTGTTCAAAACTATAAAACCGGCCTGGTCGATACCGCGCCTCTCGAGATTCTTCACGTTCTGCAGATTGTCGTGGATGATCTCAGCCAAATCGGCCGACTCTTTCAGGTGTTGGGTTTGGATCATGTCCGAAAGGATGAAGCCGATATCCGACTTATCCGGGATGTTGGCCGTGTTTTCGAATTTGAAGACTTCGTTTTCCAAAGCGGCCGCCGCCCGCGCCTGATCGGTTTTCGCATCGGCAAGAAAGAATACGATACTGCCGCGAGCCGACTTGTTTTCAGCGGCGTTGCAATGGATAGAAATGAACAGGTCGGCGCCGGCCTCGTTGGCGATATTCGCCCGGTCGGTCAGCGACACGAAACGATCGTCGTCGCGGGTCAGGATGACTTCGAATCCCGATTCGCGCAGTTTTGCGGCCAGCCGTCTGCCGATATCGAGTGCGACATCTTTTTCCAGCAAACCAGACCGGCCGACCGCACCCTCGTCATCGCCGCCATGGCCGGGATCAACCACTATCACGTCGATAAGAGTATCCACCGGCGCAACCGCCTCCGCGGACCGATTGTTTTCGTCATAGGCCAAAACGGTATCGCCGAACTCATCGGCCTTGATCGAAAGTTGGATGCGGGGAGGGTCGTCTTTGAGGCGATGAACGATATTGAAATCGCGCGCCTTTAATCTTAACGACAGCTGGGCCGAATTGTCGAATTGATAAGCTTTGATCTCAAGCACTTCGCGCGATTGCCTGCCGCGGTTGAAATAATCGGGGTTGAGCCGGCCGCCGTGGATAGTAACGATCAGCCATGAATCGATCGTTTTGGAAACCTCGTATTTCAACTTCTTGCTCAAAAAGATTTCGATAAGCAGGCCGTTGATTTTGGGCTGCGCAACAAGATCGATCACGTTGTAGTCCGTCGGGAAAACATTCAAGGTGTTTTTTTGAATATCAAGCTCGAATTCGAGATTGAGGAATCTGCCCAGCAGTTCGAGCGTGCTTCGGCCGGGCGAGTAGAATTCCCCCCCGAAAAACACGACATCGTTGACGAGATTGTAGCTTTTGTCGCCGGCAATCACATACGGCGAATATTGGGTGAACCCGATAATCTTGTCGCTTAGCGTAAGGACGCATTTGCCGCTTTTGGGTTTGGCCGAATATTCGGCGCCGATAAAATCGGCCAATGATTTCAGCGAGAGGTAATCGACGCCGTTTTTTACGATATGCCTGATATCGGCCCTTCTGTTCCGCTGACTCCAGTAAGCCTTGATTCGCTGGGCTTCGCCGGCCACCCCGGAAACGGCCGACAATAACACCAGTATCAAGGCCGCCGCCTCAGTCGATCTCTTTCCGATAAACGGGCAGGACATGTTCATTTGTACCGACAGACCGCCTTGATGTTCATGATTTTCCCCGATAGGCCCGCCGGATATGCAAAGCGGCCTCGCGTTGGGCGATAGCCGCCCGTTTGTCGTATTTGCGTTTGCCGCGGGCGACCGCCAGTTCGACTTTGGCGTAGGGTCCTTTGAAATAAATCGAAAGCGGCACCAACGTCATTCCGTCCTGTTCGCTGGCCGCCTGCAGTCGGCGTATTTGAATACGATGAACCAGCAAGCGCCGCTTGCGCTCCGGATCGTGGGCGTAGTGCGAGGCTTTATCGTAGGGGGCGATATGCAGGTTGTGAAGAATCAGCTCGCCTTTGTAGATTTGAGCGAACGAATCTTTGAACGACACTTTGGCCTGGCGCAGCGACTTGACCTCGCTTCCTTGCAACTCGATACCGGCCTCGATGACGTCGATTATTTCGTAGTCATGGCGGGCTTTGCGGTTGGTGGCGACCGTTTTTCTGGGTCTATCCTGTTCCATAACGGATGAATATAGGGGCGTTCTCCGAATTCATCAAGTGTTATTGGCGGGGGATTTCTTTGGGTTAAAGGTAATGATTGCCAGGGATTATGAGCAACAGGCAATTAGGAAAGCCGTTTTGATCAATTCCGAGTGTATTTTATTTTATTAGCTGGGGGTGATTTGCTTTCAGCCAATTCATGAGCTGGTCAAAAAGACCATTTACTAATTTCAGCAAATAATCGACTTCAGATTCAGAGGTGGAATCCGCCAAATCGTATGTGATCTCGCTTCGTTTTTTTCTGAAGTCATTCAAGATTTTAATTAATGAAGAATCAACCCCGAGCGTAAATTTTAGGGAATCTATGGTCTTTTTATGATGCCCTTCAGCAACAGGCAATTTGTATCCTGAAGCTCTTAAAGCTATTGTGGCGCAAGTGAGGGCAGCGTTGAAAGCGGTTTGCAGTCGGGTTTCCGCACTTATTTCGCAAACGACGGCATCTTTCAGGTCACGTTGAACGATGCGAAGTAGGTTTTCGATTTCTTTTGCGCTGGTCTGTTGTCTTATCAGCCATCTATTGTTTTCCCAGTCCTCTAAGGTCATCTTCCGATCCGATCAAGAATATCTTATCTGATTTCATGACGCTTTTTACGAAATGATTTTCATCAATAATTTTTGCGGCAAACTCTTTCGCAGTCATGGAGCGAATATTTATTTCCCGGCCGAGCTTCTCTTCAGCGCCTGATAAGGCGGCGGAAAGCTCTCCAAAAGTGACATCCCCAATATAGAATAGGTCAATATCGCTTCGGTGTGTATCGCTTCCTTTAGCCACTGAACCATAAATAAACGCCGCTACAGTCTTGTCTTTGTAATTCTCCAAGATTTTGGCAATCACCTCTTTTACGGCAAAAGCCTTAAATAATATGCTGCGCAATTCCTCAAAAATGGGACTAGACGTATTGGCTGAATAAAATGTTTGTTTAGCCTTTTTCTCCGAAAGCAAAACTCCATCATTCACAAGCGGCTTGATTTCCCTATGAAGCGTTCCTTGGCTGATTCCGGTCAACTTGGCGATTTCGGTCAGGAAATATTTTTTTTCCGGATTTAACAACAGTAAGGTAAGCAGCTTGCTTTTAGTCTCCGATAACAGATTTTTTATCATTTTTCGCGTTTATATTTTTATTTTGTTTTTCCATTTTATTCAGATAATCCTTCAATCATTTTCAATTTATCGTTGAACCTTGTTCTCATTTAGAGAATTATTATTCTCATTTTGAGAATAACCGCCATGTTTCTATATTTGTGTTGATATTTTTTAAGCAACTTATTGTTTATCATCAAATTATATATTTCCGGCTGTAAAAGACAATTTCCGGATTTTCATTTTGTATTCATCATTCTCATTTTGAGAATCATTATTCTCATTTTGAGAATAACCGCCTTTTCTGATATTACCCCCCTGCCGCTTTCCGGCGATATTTTCAAAAATCGTTCGAATTGAATTATTTGAGTTCTCTTGCTTCTCGCGAATTCGCAAAAATTCCTATCTATTTTATTTTTTTCTTATTTTATTCCCGATTCGACGATATATCGAATCCACCTTAAAGGATCGATTCACCCACGCCGTCGGATCCAGAAAAATCCACTGCATCAAATCCGTATCCCTATCGACCGGCTGCTGCACCGCTATTGCTTTTTCGCTAATCCTTCCAGAAACGGTTTGAACAGGTCGATCGGCACCGGGAAAATGGTGGTCGAATTCTTCTCGCTGGAGACCTCCACCAGAGTTTGCAGGTAGCGAAGTTGAATGCCGACCGGCGTCTGCGCCAGTATTTGGGCCGCCTGATTGATCTTTTCGGCCGCCTGAAGCTCGCCGTCGGCATGGATGACTTTGGCCCGGCGTTCGCGCTCGGCCTCGGCCTGACGGGCAATGGCCCGCTGCATTTCCTGCGGCAGATCCACGTTCTTGACCTCGACGATACTGACCTTGACCCCCCAGGGTTCCGTCTGGCTGTCGATTATCTTCTGTAATTCCTGATTTATCTTGTCACGGTTGGAAAGAAGGTCGTCGAGCTCGACCTGGCCCAACACCGAACGAAGCGTGGTCTGGCAAATCTGAGATGTGGCGTAGATATAATCCTCGACATCGACGATCGCCTGATTGGCGTCCATCACCCGGAAATAGGCCACCGCGTTGACTTTCACCGAAACGTTGTCACGCGTGATTATATCCTGCGGCGGCACGTCCATGGGAACCGTCCTCAGCGATACCTTGACCATCTTATCGACTATCGGGATAAGGAGTATCAACCCCGGCCCTTTGGCGCCGATCAACCGGCCCAACCTGAAAATCACTCCTCTCTCATATTCCCGCAAAACTCTGACCGCCTGACCGAGAACGAAAACAGCCAGAGCGACTATGATTATCAGACTATATAATCCTTCGACCATTTGCTCCTCCTTGAAATATCAGATTTTTTCGACTTTCAAAGTCATGCCCTCGATGGCGACGACTTTCACCTTGGTTCCGGCGGGGAGATCGAGCGTTGGCGATTCGGCTTTCCAATATTCGCCGTGAACGAACACCATCCCTTTGCCGCCCTCCATCGATTTCACCTCGGCGATCTCACCGATAATCCCCGCCGGGCCGGTGACCACTTTGCGCTTTTGGGCTTTTAGGGCGAAATAAAGCACAAATATGAAAAAGGCCAACGTAAATATGACCGTGGGAATGATCACCGACAGTGAAATCCTCATCGCCGGCGCGTCAGCGTCTATCAACATAAGCGATCCCAGGATCAAGCTAATAGTTCCGCCGATGGCCAGAATGCCATGGCTTACCACCTTTATCTCCAACAAAAACAACACCGCCGACAACAACATCAGGGCCAAGCCGGCGTAATTGATCGGCAACGTTTGCATGGCGAAAAAAGCAAGAATCAGACAAATACCGCCGACCACGCCTGGCACTATGGCCCCCGGATTGGAAAATTCGAAATACAGCCCCATCATGCCGAGCGTCAGCAGGATATAGGCGATATTGGGATTGGACAAGACCCCCAGAATCTTGTCGGATAAACTCGGCTCGATATGTTTGATTTCGGCGCCTGCGGTTTTCAGAACCGCCGTTCCCGAAACCGTTTCCACCGTGTCGCCGTCGATTTTGGCAAGCAGATCAGACAAGTCGGCAGCCACATAGTTGATAACGTTCAGCTCGAGCGCCTCGTATTCGGTTATCGAGGCCGACTCCCGCACCGCCTTTTCCGCCCATTCGATATTGCGTCCGCGTTTCTTGGCCAAAGTCTTGATCTTGGCCACGGCGTCGTTGGTGATTTTTTGCGACAACACCGAATCTATTTCGCCACCTATACCGACTGGATGGGCCGAGCCGATGTTTGTCTGCGGAGCCATGGCCGCAATATGGCAGGCATAAGTGATATAAACCCCTGCCGATCCGGCCCGCGATCCGGGCGGCGCTATATACATCACCACCGGCACGTTCGAGGCAAGAATGGCGCGATTGATATCCCAAGTCGATTCGGTCAGGCCTCCCGGCGTGTCAAGCTGAATGATCAAGGCCTGGGCACCGTCGTTTTCGGCGCGGTTGATAGCATTGGTGATCATCCGAATCGAGACCGGCCCGATCGCGCCGTTGATCGGCACCAGATCGACATGCGTCATCTCGCCGGCGCAGCCGATTGCCGAGAGAATCCCAAAAATACACAAGGTCGGCAGAGATTTCTGTAGCCGGATCATAAATCTATTTCCCACGTTCTCAGTGCTTAACCAATTGTAAGACCAATTCTGACGACTGTCAATATAAATAAGACGAATCCACTCGCGTCGTGTTCCAGGATGAAAAGATTATTCGGCCAAACGATAAATTCGGCTTGAGCGTTCATAACTGCCGGGCAATGCCGAAAACGATAATCGTTTCACAGCCGGCTTGACCGGGCCGGCGAATATCCTCCGCCTCGGCATAATCATTCGACTGCGACATTCCACTGGCCAAACTGACGACGGCCACGGCGATTTCTATCCGTGGGTGGTAAGCCCGCCATGTGGGTTGCCATTAGCACCGATTCGACGACTTCAACGAATCAAGCCGGGAATATAAAACCGTGTTCAATGGTCGATCTTTTAGGACAGACGAATTGCGCTTCATGCCGTATGCTGCTTTGATTGTGAAACCAATTGCACAAAAGCAAGTCGCCGCCTTTTTCCGATCGGCCCAATCGTGGAAAACAAAACCGTGAATAATTGTAATTAAATATCTTACAATCAGATATGCAAGGCCGGCAAACTTGCCGATTTCCTGCGACAGAGTTGTCTCATGGCACACTAATTGCCCACCCTGTGGATATCAGGTTTGTTGGGTCTTTGACAATGCGCGGGAGTGGTGTGGGCTGGACCCTTCCAGCCACCCCGAATGATTCGGGGCATCCCCCCTCCGCCACTCCTGCGCTTTCAAAAAATGGAGTAAAAGATGTTCGTGTTCAACGAAGACAACTGCATCAAACCAAGGCCATATATACTGCACGGATTGATTCTTCTGGCGATATTGGCGGCGGTGGCTTTGATTCCGCTGAATTAGGCTATCGCCGCAATCTTCGTCCCGGCCGACTACGCCGACCGACCGTCGGTTAAGTTCGCTTGAAAATCGCTCGAAAATGATAATATGAGGTGAAACTTTACCGCCCCGGCGGCGATTTATTCTGATTGAGAGCGGATTTATGATGACCTCCGAAAATAATCGGTCCAAAAGCGGTCTTTTGGAAAATATCCTCGGCGCTGTCGGCGACACCCCGTTGGTGCGCCTGACCAATATGGCCCCCAAAAACGGGGTGGCTATATATGTCAAACCCGAATTTCTCAATCCAGGCGGTTCCATCAAAGACCGCATGGCCCTCTATATAATAGAAAAAGCGGAACGGGAGGGGCGGCTCAAACCTGGTGGTACGATAGTGGAAAACACCTCCGGCAACACCGGCGTCGGGCTGGCCATTATAGCCGCGGTCAAAGGTTACCGCACGATATTCACCATCCCGGATAAAATGTCGGCGGATAAGATAAACATGCTGAAAGCGTTCGGCGCCGAGGTCGTTGTCACTCCCACCGACGTCCCGGCCGATTCGCCGCAAAGTTATTATTCGGTGGCTCGAAAAATCGCCGCCGAAACGCCCAATTCCCTTTACGTCAACCAATATCATACTCCGGACAATATCGAGGCTCATTATTGTCTTACCGGGCCGGAGATTTTCCGGCAAAGCGGCGGCAAAATCGATTATTTCGTAGCCGGAATCGGCACCGGCGGCACCTTGTCGGGGGCCGGCAAATATTTGAAAGAAAAAATCCCCGGCCTGAAAGTGATCGCCGTCGATCCCGTCGGCTCGATTTACTACGATCATTTCAAGCACGGCAGATTGATCCAGCCTCAGGTTTACAAAGTCGAGGGGATCGGCGAGGACATGTTGGCCGAGGCGATGGATTTTTCGGTCGTCGATGATATAATTCAGGTCAACGACCGTGATTGTTTCCTGACTGCGCGCGAACTTACCCGCCGCGAGGGATTGTTCGCCGGCGGTTCATCGGGCGGGGCCGTCTGGGCCTCGCTCAAACTTGCCCGGTCGTTGGAAGCTCCGGCCACGATCGTCACTATCCTGCCGGATTCAGGAAATCGCTACTTATCGAAAATTTATAATGATGACTGGATGAAGGCCAACGGCTTCCTCTGATTTCGAGCAAAAGGAGCCGATTCTAATGGGCAAAAAACGAGAACATTTCGAAACAAGAGCGATTCACGCCGGCCAATCTCCGGACCCGACCACCGGCGCCGTCACCGTGCCGATCTATCAAACATCGACCTATGTGCAGTCCGGCCCGGGCGAACACAAAGGTTACGAGTATTCGAGGACCGACAATCCGACCCGCCGGGCGTTCGAGGAATGTATCGCCGATCTGGAAGAGGGGCGTTTCGGCATAGCCTTCGGCTCCGGCATGGCGGCGATAAGCACCTGCCTGAATCTGCTTAAGTCCGGTGATCATGTGATTTGCTCCGATGACGTCTATGGCGGCACTTTTCGCATATTCGACAAAGTCTACCGCCATTACGGCCTTGAATTCAGCTATGTTGATAGCTCCGATATCGGCGCCGTCGAATCGGCCCTGACCGATAGAACACGTTTGCTTTGGATAGAGACGCCGACCAACCCCATGCTGAAAATTTCGGACATCGCCGCCCTCGCCGATCTCGCCCGCAAGCATGGCTTGATTTTCTGCGTCGATAATACGTTCATGTCGCCCTATTTCCAAAAACCGCTTTTACTGGGGGCCGATATCGTGGTTCATTCGACGACCAAATATCTCGGCGGGCATTC
>CAZHVC010000003.1:0-14628 GCA_964535765.1 uncultured Ignavibacteria bacterium
ATAGAAGCCGGCGATCCGATATTCGGCGTGACGCCGACCTCGTTGACCGACACGGCGGCTGTGGGCAGCTCCGTCACCGATACCCTGACGGTAACCAATACCGGCACGGCAGCTCTCAATTTCACCGTAGTCGGTACGCAGAATCCGTTCCTGCGTCTTGACATCGATCGACAATTTGAATCCCTGAGAATCCCCGAGGGAGCCTCGATCGCCGCCGAGAACAAAGATGTCAAACATCCGTTCTTAAGCAATCCTACGATCAAAACCGAAGAGACGAACGAGGCTTATCTGGCGATGAAGCAGGCTATGGCCGAGCAAGCGAAGCTTGAAGCTCAGCTGGCGCTCAAAGGCGCAAGCCAGGCGATGGCCGAGTCGAAACCCGATCCTGCGGTTATCCTGCAGGGCGGCGACGATATCGCCAACGCCACGGTCATCTCTTCGTTGCCGTACTCCGATACCGGAACGACGACTGGTTATACGGACGATTATACCGGACTCTGCGGCTATAACGTGGGCGCTCCCGACGTCGTGTATTCATATGCCCCCTCCGGCAACGAGAGCATCAATATCTCCCTCTGCGGCTCATCTTTTGACACACGGGTGTATGTTTATGAAAACAGCCCCTCGACGGAGCTCGGCTGTAACGACGACTATTGCGGTCTGCAATCTCAGCTTGATGGTGTGTCCCTGACCGGCGGTAACACCTATTACATCGTCGTCGACGGCTGGGCCACCAGCAACGGCTCATACACCATCAACGTGACGCCGTATGCTCCGCCGACTTGCACTCCCGATGTCACGGTCAATCTGCCGGCGGCCTTGCCTTATACCGATCTTGACCGCACCAACTGCGGCCTGCTCAACGATTTCAGCAACACCTGTCTGGGTTCCTACGACGGCGGCGAGGATATCATTTATGAATTGAATGTGTCTTCGACCGTTTGCGTGGACGTCACCTTGACGCCCGATTCGACTTGGACCGGTATCGTGCTTGACGACGAATGTCCGCCGAACCCGACATCCTGTATCGCCACGTCAACCAACTCGAGTGCCACTCCGCATGGGTTCACCGGCATAACCCTTACCCCCGGATTGTACTACATCATGGTTGACACCTGGCCGAGTCCGAACTGCGCCACCTTCGATTTGAGCATCATCGCCTGTCCGCCGGCTCCGCCGAACGACGATTGCGCGAACGCCGCTGCGATCGTCGGTCCGTATCCGGTTAACGTGAGCGGTACGACGTTGGGCGCCACCCTCGATTGTCCGGGTGTTCTCGACTGGAACGGTGTCTGGTACACGTTCAACGCTCCATATGCATCCAACTTGGTTTACATGGACTATTGCCCGTCAACGACGTCTCTGTCGTCAGTGGGAGCCGTGTTTTTCACCGATTGCACCTGCGACACGACCACCTGGCAGGTTTACGATAACGGCACGTTTGTAACCTGTCCGAACACGACGACCAACGCCCAGATATACTGGTATAACGTCCCCGGTCCAGCGACTTATTACCTGCCGGTCACCACGGGCACTATCGGTGCGAACTTCGAATTCGTCATCGACGTAACCGAGTATATCCCCTGCGTGGTCAACTGCCCGCCGGGCGCCACACCTGAACCCGAATCCTGCAGTCTCGACCTCAACGGCGGCTGCAACTCCACTCCGCCGGTGTTCTCGGATATCGCTTGCGGGGATACGATTTGCGGCACCGCCTGGTCCGATGCCTCACTGCGGGATACCGACTGGTACATTTTGAGGTTGACTGCTCCCTCGTTGATCACTTACACCGGAGTGGCGGAATTTCCATTACTGACGTTCGTGATCAACCCCGGTGATACGACCATCTGCGGCGATGAGACCATCATATCGTCCGCCACAGCCGATCCTTGTTCGACCGCGACGATTTCGACTTCGCTGGCTGCCGGTGTCTGGTATCTCTGGGCCGGCCCGTCGAGCTGGTTCAATATGCCTTGCGACGGATCAGGCGACTACACCAACGATTATGTCATATCGTTGAGCTGTCAGCCGCTCTGGTTGATCGTCGGCACAACCAGCGGCAGCGTGCCTCCATCCTCGAGCTACCCAGTGCCCGTGACCTTGAGTGCGGCCAGTCTTACCGCTGGAACTTACACCGGTAACGTGATATTCACCACCAACGACCCGGTGACGCCGTCCGACACCGTGCCGGTCACGTTCGTGGTGACTGCCGGCGGCGCTTGCGATTACGTCCTGGGCGATATCAACGGTGACGGCAACCGTATCGGCGGCGATGTTACGTTCGGCGTGCGCTACTTCAAGGGTATCGGCTCGGCTCCGCCCGACAGCTGTTACATGGATTCGACCGGCACCTACCTGTATGTCGCCGGCGATGTCAACGGCAACTGCGAGTTCAGAGGATCCGATATCACCAGATTGGTGGCTTTCTTCAAGGGCAATGCCGCCCTGGCCTACTGCCACTTCTTCCCGCCGCCGATCATCAGACCGCTGAATCCGCTTGAGGTTACCCCGATCCGGTAACCGCTCTTTCCTGTCCGCCGGTTAAACTCCGACGGACGACGACTTGGAGGGTATCCGCCTAAGGCGGGTACCCTCTTTGTTTTGCCGACGACCAAAATCTATCAAAATGCCCGGTTCGGCATCATCCGGCTTGACGGAAAACGAATTCAAAGGCGGTTTTCGGATAATGATTATCCCGGTTCCGCCGACAATTTCGTAAAGAAAGTCAGCACGAGAAAAGATTAAAAATGGCCAGCAAACGGATAGCTGGAAGCGATCGCCTCAAGCACAGGATCGAAAAAGGCCGAATCCTTATCCTCGACAATGAGTCGGACACCGGCGATGTGCTTATAAATTTTCTGCAAGGTTTCGGGTATGAGACAATATCGGTCTCCGGCACACAAAGCTTAAATTCAGTCGCCAATAAGTTCAAACCGGATCTCGTAATAGTCGATCTGGATCCCCGCCTGCCGAATTATGCAAACCAGAATTTATCGCTTGCCGGCAAGCTATCAATTGCCGGTATTCCTTCAATCCACCTTGTCAACGATACCCAGGCGGTCATTCTCGACGATTCGAAGATGCCATTTCGCAGATGCGTCGCAAAACCGATTGACGGCGGGAAGCTTCTCCGTCTGGTCAGGCAAGGGATCGGGAAATAAGTTCGTATCCGCTTTAGACAATCGATCGCCTCCGTTTTACCGTCCGAAAAACGAGCATAATTCAAAAATGGAGGCTTTGAAGACGGAACAGGCGAACGTCAAGCCGAGAACATATCACCCGACCCCTATTGCGGCGGGAAATATGGGCAATATTCGAGGATAGCGGATCCCTTGAAGTAATTCACCAGCCTGGTTATATCCGAGCCGCGAAACTCGCAATTGCCGTTGACATCGCCGGCGACATAAACGTAAGCTCCGCTCGAATCGAGGTAACAGCTATCGGGCGGAGGTGCGCCGATCGCCTTGAAAAAGCGGACGCCATAGGTGGCATCCGAGCCGACGAGCGAACCATCGCCGTTGATATCGCCGAGAACGTAGCTGCAGGCCGGCGCTCCAGCCGTCCCTCTCGGGCTGTTCGAAAGCCCCGCCACATTGAGATTGTCATCGGTCGATCTCAAAGCGAAATAGTAGGATTGCCCGGGAATCAAACCGCCGACGATCAATGTCTCGGCAGCGCCCCCGGTTTTCGGGTAGGGAAGATCGTTGATTTTTGTCGCTGCATTCCATTCGTTTTCGGTGTCGATCGGGCCGAATGATTCCGGCCGGTACCGGATATCGTATAGAGCCGCCCGGCCTGAGCTTCCGTCGTCGCCGGGGGCTGTCCAGCGCAAGGTGATTTGATTGCCGAGGGGACCGCCTCCGGCGAAAAGATTGGTCACGGCAGCCGGCGGCACATGGTCGGAGGTATCTTCGTCAAGCGGGTAATAGCGCGGCAGTCCGAGGATCGCCCTCTCGTCGGGGCCGCCGTTCACCCGGCCGCTGGCACTTACATGAAACAAGCGTTGACCGTTTGTTTTTATTACTATATCGCCGACGGCATAGCCGTTATAGCTGCGATAGTCGCCGGGAGCTCCGGAGCCCTCTTCTGTTTGCAGCACGATTGCCGGCGGAGCGGTCACACAGACCGTTGCCAGCGCCCTCAATACATTGTCAAGTACGTCGATACGGGGAAAATCCCAGCCGCTGGCCTGCCCGCCTCCGACATTTATACAGGCGATCCGCGGTGTCAACAGGTTCATGTAATCTTTGTTGGTGGAGCTTTCGCTGCCATGATGATTCACGTGCAATATCTCCACTCCCAGCGTTCCCAGCAGGTTGGCTCCCGAGGGCGACCGTAGAGATTGGGCCAGCGGCGTTTCCACATTGGCGTTATTGGTGGAGGTGTTTCGGCCGGTGCACCATTGATCATCTTCGCCGCCGCCGAGATCCGAGGCCCAGAGAAACTCGAACTCGCCATATTCGATAAGCAAAGCAATACTCTTATCGTTTTCTTCGGAAACCGAGACACTACCGCCGCCCAGAACATTCCCGTGCACGGCGACACAGGTGGCGGTGGCTCCATCGCCGAGTTGGATGGTCGCTCCCAGCGCCATCGGAACCGCCGGCCCCGCCGTGGTGGTGGCGGCGGCGTCGAAGAAAGCAGTAATAAGCGAATTCGACCGGGTGCTGCCGTTGTAATAAACTCTATTGAGCACATTGTAGCCGCTATATATCACCTCGTCGAGCCCGCCGATATGATCACCATCGAGATGACCGGCGATCATATAGTTGAGGTCATCACTCGGCAGAAGACCGATGCTGTTGAAATAGGGAACGATATCGCCATTGCCGTCGCCGTCGTTGCCGCCATCCATCAACATGGTGGTGCCGTTCGGACCGATAACCAGAGTGGCTCCGGCGCACTGGACGTTGATATAGTGAATCTCGAGCAATCCGGACGGCGAAAAGGCGGCGGCGGCGGCATAAAGCGATAAAAGCAGCAGCGCCGCTGACATAATCACCGTTGGCGGGATTCTATTCGAGGCCCATGAAATCAAAGACGTCCTCCTCAATAACAATGAAGCTCGGCAGTATAATATAACGAATAGCACGAAATTGTGAACATTAAAATTATAATCATGGTTTCCTGCCTTTTCCGGCCGCGTTGGGGCCTACTTTGCCACAAACGGGCCGCAGGCGAAATTGTCCAGGATCATCGCCAATTTGCCGGCGGTGCTTTTCAGGTTGAAATAATGTCGAAACGTGTTTCCGAAACCGGCGCCTTTAATTCTCGGCTGGTCCGGATCGAATTCCCACGGATGCAGATAGATAATCACCGGCCGGCCCTCGGCGTTGACTTTGCGAAAATTGCGCCTTATCAAGAAACCCGGATAAAATCTCAAGTAGCCGCCGCCGCCGGCCGGGATGGTGCGTCCCAGAAAGTCGACCACGGTCATCGGATATTCGCGAATGGCGGCGGAGTTTTTCAAAACGACATCGAAAGGGGCGCGGGGGATCCCCTCGGCTTTGCCATAGCGAAAATGCTTCATCGGAAAAAGCGATGAATCGTAACTGAAACCGAGATCGGCCAGGATTTGGAACTTGGCCTCATCGTCGGCGTGCAATGAAAAGCTCGGCGCCCGATAGCCGACCACCGCTTTACCCGTTATGTCTTCGAGCAGTTTTTTCGTTTTTTCGACATCCGCCATGAATTCGCTGTCGCTCATCCGATAAAGAAGGCGGTGATCCCAGCCGTGGCAGGCGATCTCATGGCCCGCCGCGGCAACTTCTTGGACCAGCGGCCGATTGGAATCGGCCACGCAGCCCAAAAAGAAGAATGTGGCCTTCGTATTCCTGCGGGCCAGTATTTCCAAAATCAACTGCGTGCTTTGATAGACCCGGGACGGGAATTTACTCCAATTCCGCCGGTCCACGGCTCGTTCGAGGCCGCTGACCTGAAAATATTCCTCTATATCGAAACTGAGGATGTTGTCCACGGACGCCTACCCGTTCCGCAGGGCCCAATCAGCCCGGAAAGGCGGTGGGTTCAAGCCGAAGATATTCGGTGGTCCTGTTTTTCTGCTCGAGATCTTTCCAGACCCTTTTCACCTGCTCTTCGGTCAAATTCAACACCCGGGCCGCCTCAGCCGCAGGAACGCCGTTATCTTTGGCATACCAGAGCAGATCCATCATCTTGAATTTCAGCCCATAGAAAAACTCTTCCTGGGTCTGTTCATCGGGATAGGTATCGGTCGTCGGCGTTCGTTTTAGGATTTCATCGGGGACACCGAGGTAGGCGCCGAGCTGAAATACCTGGGTTTTGAACAGGTGGGCAATCGGTTTGGTGTCGGCGCCGCCGTCGCCGTATTTGACGAAAAATCCTTGCTCGTGCTCATTTTTGTTGCCGGTTCCGATTACGGCGTAATTGAGCCGCTCGGCATGATAATAGAGCATGAGCATTCGGATTCGCTGTTTCATGTTGGAGGCCGCAACTATTTGCAGGTATTCTTTCAAAGGTAATCTTTTGGTAATCGGCTGACCTCCGGGCGGCGTGGCCGTCAGCCGAAACAGGTTGAGTCTGTCCGATTCTAATATATTAGTAGGCAGGACGATTTTCGCTTTCCAGCCTTCTCCATAATCGGGAAACACAGCCTTGAACGCCTCATCACGCCTTTTGTAACAACCAGCCCCCTCGAGCGCCCGCGTCACATCCTCGACGACATATTCGTAGCCGAATTTTTCCGCCAGCAGCTTGCCCAGCCGACTGGAATCAGCCGAGGAGTCGCGATCGGGCAACAAAATCCCCAGCATTTTCGAGGGTCCGAACGCCCGGGCGCAAAGGGCAGCCACCACCGCCGAGTCAATTCCCCCTGACGTGCCGACCACCGCGCCGGCCCGCCTGAATTTCGTATAGACCTGATCGCGCAGAAATTTCACCAACTCAGTCGTCGTTTTTTCGCAATCGAGTTCAAGCACATCAAGGGAAAAGGCCATCATGCCCTCGCTTTCGTCTTGTATTTTTCCACAAGTTCATACTTTTTCGTCTTGCCCGATTCGGTTTTCGGGAGCGCCTCGACCTGACATATCTCCCGCGGCATCTTGAACGGAGCGAGATTCGCCCTCAAGTGTTTGCGCAGCTCTTTTTGATCTATTTCACTTTTGCCCACAATATAGGCGACGATCGCCTCCCCCAAGATTTCGTCCGGAACTCCCACCACGGCCGCTTCGATAACCTCCGGAAACTCGGCTATGACCTCTTCGATTTCCTTGGGCGAAATCCGATGCGCCCCGCTTTTTATCATCTCCGAACTCCGGCTTACGATGTACAGATACCCGTCTTCATCGGCCAGCGCCAGATCGCCCGTATGCAAGCCATCGGGCTTCAGCACCCGGGCGGTTTCCTCCGGATTGTTCCAATAACCCAACATTATATTATCGCCTTTGGCGACTATCTCTCCGACTTTCCCCGGCGGGCAGACGTGGCCGTTTTCGTCTTTGATAGTCAGCTCGACCCCCGGTATCGCCTTGCCGATCGAGCCGATTTTTTCAAGCAGCTTATCCGGTTCAAGATAAGACAACCGCGCTGAGGCCTCGGTCTGGCCGTACATAATGAATATCTTTATGTGCGGCAGCGCCTCCATGATTTTCTGGGTCAGCGCCGGAGTCATCGGTCCTCCGGCTTGAGTGATATAACGCAGATGTTCGAAACGATAATTGCGGATGTTCGATTTATGCATGAGAATCGCGAAAGTCGAAGGGACACCGGAGAAGCCGGTCACTCTCTCTTGAGCCATTATCTCGAGAATCACGTTGGGATAGGCGAACCGGCCGTCGATAACCACGCTTCCCCCCACGGCCATATGCGTCAACAACAAGGAATTGCCATATGAATAATAAAAAGGCAAAATCGCCATCACCCTGTCTTCCGCATTCAGCTCAAGATAGCGGATTATCGAGCTGGTATTAGCATGCAGATTTTTATGGCTTAAAGTGACCCCCTTGGGCTTTCCGGTCGTGCCCGAGGTATAGATTATCTGGGCCGGATCGTTTTCCTGGCGGCTCACGTGCGGTCTGGCCGGGTCGCCTGTCAATTGGATATCCACGAAATCGATTCCCACGATACCCTTGGGGAGCTGTTCGGCATGGCCTTCCGAGATGACGAATCTCAAGGAGGGGATATCGTGATAGATTTCCTTTATCACCGGGACGGCGTTTTTGCCGATAATCAGTCCGGTAACGGCGCAATCACCGAGGATATTGCGGAAATCCCGCGCCGTACCCTGTGAATTGAGTCCGACAACTATGCCGCCGGCCTTGAGAACGGCGAAATAGGATATTATGTAGTTTATGGACGATTCGATCAGAATCCCGACCCGATCGCCCGGCAGCAGGTTCAGTTTCAGCAGTTGGTTGGCAAGCCGGTTGGCCGCCGCTTCCAGGTTGAGATAACTCAACCGCCCGCCCAGATGGACGGCGGCATCCTTATAGGGGAATCTCGCGGCGTTTTCCTCGAGATAGCGGTGAATCAACATCACAACTCCGAAAACCGATCAAGAGGCTTTTTTACGGCCTATATAACCGGCGATTCTATTGACCGAATCGAGGTTTTCCGGCACCAATTCAGCGTCTTCGACGGTAAAACCGAAAGTGCTTTCGATAAAGCTCACCAGCTCCAATACTCCGGTGGAATCGATGATTCCTTTATCGAGCAGGGAATCGTCATCGCCCAGCTCCTCGGCCGGACGGCCGATCATGAAATTTTCCAGTATGAAATTGCGGATTTGTCGGACTGCCTCCAAGTCTCCTCCCATTGCTCAATATTATCTGTCATAACACCGGCAGATAATTATCTATTTCATAGCGCGTCACCGCGATACGGTAACGATCCCATTCGATTTTCTTGTTTTCGATCAGGGTGTTGAAAATATGATCACCGAGAACCCGGTGCATCAATTCCGATTTAGCAAATTCGCGGATGGCGTTTTCGAGCGAATTCGGCAGGGTGTCGATACCCGCTTTCTCCCGCTCTTTTTCGGACATTTCGAAAATGTTCTCCTCGACCGGGTCAACCAGTTTCATGTTCTTCTTGATACCGTCCAAGCCGGCCGCTATCATGACCGCAAAGGCCAGATACGGATTACAGGCCGGGTCGGGGCTGCGCAATTCTACCCGGGTGGCGTTCTCCCGACCGACACGATACATCGGTATCCTGATCAAGGATGACCGGTTGCGTCTGCCCCAGGAGATATATACCGGAGCCTCATATCCGGGCACAAGTCTTTTATAGGAATTTACCCATTGATTATTGACCAGGCACATCGATTTGATATGCGCCAGCAGGCCGGCCACGTAACCTTTGGCTATCGGCGAGAGATTGTATTGGTCGTTCTTATCGAAAAAGGCGTTTTTGCCGTTCTTGAAAAGCGATTGATGGGTATGCATGCCCGAGCCGTTTTCGCCGAAAATCGGTTTGGGCATGAACGTCGCGTAATAACCCTCGGCAAGGGCGATCTCTTTGACAACCAATCTGTAAATCATGGCTGAATCGGCCATTTTGAGGGCATGTTGATATTTCAGGTCGATTTCCTGCTGCGACGGGGCTACCTCGTGGTGGGAACACTCGACCTGGATCCCCATGGTCTCCAGGGCACTGGCGGTTTTTTTACGCATTCTAGTCGCCGCATCGACCGTCGAATAATCGAAATATCCTCCATCATCGATAATCAGCGGCTCTTTATTATTTTTGAAATAAAAGTATTCGATCTCGGGCCCCATGTAAGCCGTAAAACCTTCGGCTGCCGCCTCGGCCAGAACGCGCTTGAGAGCATAGCGCGAATCCCCCTCGTAGGGCTCGCCGTGCGGCGTGAAAATATCGCAAAACACGAGCGCCACCCGTTCGTTGCTTATTTCCCAGGGAATGATGGTGAAAGTATCGAGATCCGGCTTGGCCTCGAGATCCGATTCCTCTATGCGCACGAATCCCTCGATCGAGGAACCATCGAAACCCTGCCCGTGATCGAGAACCTCGGCGATTTCCGACCTGGTGATCGTCATCCCTTTGAGATAGCCGAGTATATCGGTGAACCAGAGACGAACGTAGCTCACTTTGTGTTTATCCAAAAGTTCGATTACTTCTTCTTTTGTTCTGGCCATGTGTATTCCTCCTTTAGATGAATTTCGGATCCCGACAATAAATTTCTATCGGCTATAACGGAGTTGCCCTGACTCATTTTTCCGTGATTTCCAATCGGTCGGACATTGGTGTTCAAAGCTGAACACCAACTTTCTCAATCTCACAGGAAAAGCCTGTGCCAGGCTATCGTTTTTTCCAATCCCGTTCTAAGATCCACGGTCGGCTTAAAACCGAGCAGTTTGCCCGCTTTTGATATATCTGGCGTCCGCCGACGGACATCCTCATACCCCCCGCCGAAACTTTCGTAAGGGACAAAAACCGATTCCGATTTTGAACCGGTCAGATCGATTATCAAATCAGCCAATCTGGCTATCTCGATTTCTTCCACAGAACCGATATTGATAATCTGTCCGACAGCCGCCGCGCATTCCATCGCCAACCTTATCCCGGCAACGGTGTCGGTAATGTAGCAGAAACTCCTTGTTTGCTTGCCGTCGCCATGAATCGTCAACGGTTCGTTGCGCAAAGCCTGTTCGATAAAAACAGCTTGAGGCCCGCCCCACCATGAGCGATGGTTATTGGGCCCGTAACTTCCAAAAAAACGCAGAACCGTAACGGGGAGTTCCCTTTCCTTGAAATAGGCCAGACACAGATGCTCGTCGAATATTTTGGAGGCGGCGTAAGCCCAACGCCTGATCGACGACGGCCCGATCGTAAGATCGTCCTGCTCGGTAAACGGCGGATGCGGGTTCTTGCCGTAAACATCGGAGGTGGAGGCGACTATCGTCTTTATTTTGTGCCGGGCGGCGCATTCGAGGACGATCCGGGTTCCCTCATTGTTGACGTTCAACGTTCTCAATACATCGCCATACCGGGGGATTTTGAACGCCGCCAGATGGACAAGGCAATCGATATCGGTACAGAGGCTTTCGAGAAGTCCCGGGCGGCGGATGTCGGAATGGACGAATTTGAAATTGCTCCTGGCGGGCAAATCGCCAAGGTTTTCCAACAAACCGTGCGACAGGTCATCTATTACCGTCACCCGCCAGCCGTCGCCGACCAGTGCCGCGGCAAGGTTTGAACCGATAAAACCGGCTCCGCCGGTGATAATCGCTGAGGGCATTTAGTCGCTGAATTTCCTGATTCGCACCTTGCGCGCCGTTTGTTCCTCCCGCGGGAACCATTTGGCGATCACGTCGACTATTCTCTGCGCCGTAAGGCCGTCCCAGTATTTGGGCACACCGCCGTTCTTGTATTTTTTGGCAAGTATCAGCTCGGCGGTGGCCGTTATCTTTTCGGCGAAAGGCCCGACGATCGTGTTGGTGCCTTCGGTCACCGTGGCCGTCCATTCGGTATTGGTGCGCAAAGTCAGACAGGGGATCCCGAAAACGCTCGATTCGACTTGCATCGTGCCGGAATCGGTCATCGAAAACAGGGCCTCCTTTTCTATCGCCAGAAAATCCGGGTACCGCGAAAGTTCGGCCACGATCAGCCTTTTATCCTGAAGATATCCCGACAGCCCGAACTTGTCGATCTCCTCGCGAACCCGGCGATGGCAGACGAACACCACCGGAATTTTCTCCGATATCTTGTGCGCGGCGGAGATGATTCCTTTGAAATGGTCGTAGCTGGTGGTATTGGCCCGGCGATGAATGCTGAGGATGGCATATCCTTTGGGAATCAGGCCGAGCTTTTGAGCCAGGGTCGATTTGGCCGCAATCGGCAGATATTTTTTCAATGAATCGACCATGATGTTGCCGACGAAAAAGACCGTTTTCTCGTCGCCTCCCCCGGCCAACGCATTACTGTGAGCGCCGCAATCGGTTACGAAAAAGAGATTGGTTATGCCGTCTATCAACTTGCGGTTGATATCGGTATTCGATAGGCAACCGGGACAGCGAAGCCCGGCTTCGATATGGGCCACCGGGATTCCTTTCCTGGCCGCAGAAATCGCCGTCCCCAGCGCCGCATCTGAACCCCCGA
Source organism: uncultured Ignavibacteria bacterium (assembly GCA_964535765.1). Lineage (GTDB taxonomy): Bacteria > Zixibacteria > MSB-5A5 > UBA10806 > 4484-95 > JBBIRK01. Next base: position 12,097 of record CAZHVC010000003.1, read on the forward strand.
TAACGATTACCATATCGGGGGTGATTTCATCGAAATAGCGGCTCGATTCGAGCATCACCGCACCGGTCGTTTCCGCCGGCGCGCCGTTTTTGACATTCAGATACTGATGGGGTTTCGGCAGATTTAATTCCTCGTGAAGATATAACGATTCGCTCTTGCCGAAAGGTTTTCCGGTATAAAGCAGGATGGGCTCGAAAAAGTCGTAATATCGGGAAAACTGGTCGAATAGCGGCGATAATTTGATCATATTTTTCGCCGAATTCGCCACGATTACGATTTTTTTCAATCTGCCCCGATACAATTCCTTATCCTCTTAATGTTATGTCGGCTTAATCAATCGATATTATAATATCGGGCAGCCCTACCGCAAGCTCAATTATAGGCTGTTCGGTCAGCGAACTCCTGCATCCCGCCAGATGGTCACCCGGCCACGGCCGCCCGCCGCAATAGTTCGGGAATCGTCACAAAATCAAATTCGGCAAGCAGTCGTTTCAACTTGAACTCGGCAAACGCCAGATTCCCATAGTGTCTTATCGACCGTATCGGATCGATCAGTTTGCGCGGCAGATGGGGATCGAATTCCCAAAGCGGGAAATTTAAGATCGCCGGGTTGCCGGCCAGGCTTGCTCGGCGAAGGCATTTGCGCAGAAACCAGAGCGGATAAAGCCTGATTCCGCTTTCGCCGCCGAAAATCACCGGAATACCGGCGAACCGGCGCTGGGAAGGCGGCAAAACGGCGATCGACAGACCACCTTCGAATAAACAACTCGAAATATGTTCCGGAAAGGGCGCAGCCGGAATAAAATCGATCAGGCAGTATTGAAAACCGGCTTCGGCGAGTCTCGCCAACAGGCGGCGCCAGCCGCGATTTTTGCCCTTGATATAGATGCCTTTTACCTCGCGGCCGACAGCAGCCTCAATCTCGCATTTCAAAACATGCACATTGGTCAAACAGGCGGCCGCATTCGTTTCCAAACACAACCCGATTTCATGTCCGCGGGAATTGGCCAATGTGGCAACCTCAGGGAATATTTTTAGCTGCCCCGAAGCTATATAAAAGTTGGCTTCCGCGCGGTGCTCATCAAGATGATCGAGAATGTGAAGAATATTGGGGATAACCCGAGAAGGTTGCCTGCCGCCTTCGATCGACAGCCGATGGTCGTTAATTTCCACCGCAAGCGAATGGACCGGAACCCGCAAGTCGAATTTAAGCGGCCTCGCTTCGAAAATGGGCGAATCCAATTCCAGCGCCGTCATCATCGCTGTCACCACCGTATCTTTCAGAGAACGATTCAGCTGCCGATCGGGTTGCAATAGGCCTCTCGGTTTTGCCACCGATTCTTCATGTCAACACCAACCGGCATTGGTATTTTCGACCTGTCAATATATAAATTAATGATTTACATTGTATGATGCAGCCGTTATTTTCATGGTCATGGGCGCCACCGAAAGAATATTGCTGATAGTAAATCCCCGAAGCGGCGGGGGCAGGGCAATCGGACTGTTGCCGCAAATCGAGGCCATAATCAAAGAGTTGGGGTTCAATCCCGAAATCCGCATAACCGCCGAAGCCGGCGAGGCGACGACGATCGCCCGCCTGGCGTCGGCCGCCGGCTATCGGAAAATAGCCGCGGTCGGGGGCGACGGAACCGTCAACGAGGTGGCCTCGGGAATTGTCGGCAGCGATTCAATCTTGGGGGTGATTCCGGCCGGCGCAGGAAACGGTTTCTACCGCTCATTGGCGACCGCAAACGATCTGGAAAGTCAATGCCGCATTCTGGTCGGCAATCGCGTCCGCCGGCTTGACGCAGGCGTATTGAACGGAAGGATGTTCTTCAACAGTCTGGGCCTTGGGTTTGATGCCCTGATCGCCCGCCATAACCGTTCCCGCTCCGACAAAAAAAGACGATTAGGCAAATCGTTTTTCTCCGCCTTGAAACACCTTCGGCCGTTCAAAGTCGATCTCCGTTTCGACAACTATCGAAAAAGCGGCAGCCTCTCGTCGCTGACGGTGAATATCGGGAACATCTCCGGCAACGGAATGTCGCTGGCACCTTCGGCCAGACCAGACGACGGGAAATTCGACATCTGCGTCGTCCCGAACTCCGGCCATCTCCATTTATTGCGCTTAGTCTGGCACGCCGGCCGTAAAAGCAACGGTATGTTCAGAATGATCAATATGTTTCGCTGCCGAAAATTCGAAATCACCGGCGATCAGCCCCTGCCGGTCCATATCGATGGAGAACCGCTGGAAGATCGCAACCGTTTATCGATAAGCATCATCGCCGCGGTGTTGCCCGTGGCCGCCGATCGGGACGATAAACGCGATGGTTAAATCGGTCCTGGTCGGATTACTTATGGCAATTCCATGTTTTGCGGCGCAGAGCGTCTTTGTGCCGGACGGCGGACATTGGTCTATATCGAGACATTTCCGTAACGACGATATCGTTCAAGCCGCAACCGACGATACCGCCGCCCCCGATACACAATCGGCCTCGATTTCAGCGGCGAAAAAGAGGACTCCGGAAAATT
>CAZHVC010000004.1:0-13786 GCA_964535765.1 uncultured Ignavibacteria bacterium
CAGTATCTTCGGGTCGTTTATCAACCCTCTGATAATCATCAGCCGCCTTTTCATGCCGCCGGACAGTTCCTCGATAACGGTATTTTTTTTGTCACTCAAAGACATCATCTCAATCAGCTCGTCGGCGCGCTCGGATACGGACTTGCCGGTCAGACCGAAATAGCGGGCGTAGGTCATCAGGTTTTCCTTGACCGTCAGATCGGGATCGAGCGAATCCTCCTGATGCACGACCCCCAAATTTCGCTTGATCTTTCGCGGGTGCCGCAAAACGTCCAGACCGTCCACCGTCAGGCTGCCGCCGTCCGGCAAAACGAAACAATAAATCATCTTCATCGTGGTGGTTTTGCCGGCGCCGTTGGGCCCCAGAAATCCATACGTTTCACCTTCACCGATATCGAAATCGATATGGTCGACGGCCACCAAGTCAGCGAATTTCTTATAAAGTTTTCTGGCCGTGATTATATTACCATGCATGGCACCAAGTTCTTTTCTTTCATGAATATTTCGGCGTTGCTTTCAACGAGACCTTCATTGCGTTCAGGCCGCGATATCTTAACCACTTTACGATCTCATCGAACCCGAACAGACAATAAATCGTTTCGGCTTTCGATTGTTCGGCATAGCGCAGCAAGTCGGCGAACGAAGCGTGATCCGACAGGGGGATCGCCAGATCATAGTGTTTGCCGAAACCGAACTGCGGCGCCGCCGCCCAGCCGGACACGAGGCAGCTTTTCTTTCGGTACCCCGGCAGAAGGTCTGCGGTCGATCTTTTTCCGGGAGGCAGGAGCAGCACCCCGTTATCCGGGTGTTGACCGGCGAACCGACGGTAATTGCCGAACTTTACTCCATGCCTTTCGTAAATGCCGGCGTATTCGCAGATACTTGCCGCGGCCAAAACCTCGATCCCGTCATCGCCGAGAATCTTCATCACCTCCTGCGCCTTGCCCAGGGCGTAGGCGTGGATTATCGGCACCGCCCCCTGGTGCCAGCAGCCGTCGATAAATTCGAGCAGCCGGCCGACCGCCTCTCCGAAATCGGGAAATCTGAAAGCCGGGTGGCCGAACGTCGTATCCATCACCAGGATATCGCATTCGTGAATCTCAGCCGGGGGGCAGATCGGATTCGGCCCCAGCTTGAAATCACCGGTATAGACGATTCGCTTTTCCGAAAAGTCGATAATGAATTGACTTGATCCGAGGATATGTCCGGCCGATTCGACTCTTATTTTGCACGACCCCAGCCGATAGGTCTTGCCGGGATCGAGGACGATACCCTGGAACTTGCCGACTCTCGGTTCGGCCAAGGCAAGAGTCTCGGCCGTCGCCAGAATGGTTTCATGCCGCCGCAAATGATCCGAATGGGCGTGGCTTACGAATGCCCTCTGTTGTTTGCGTGTCGGGTCGAGGATCATTTCCCCGCCGATATCGATTCCGGCATCGAAACGAATCAATTCTTATAGCCTATGTCTCTCAAAAATTTCAGGCGCGCCTGACGCTGGCTTTCGTTTTCGATTCCTTTCGGAGCGTATCCGTCTATCACTCCCACGATGCCGCCTCCCTGCTCACTGCGGCATACCAGCACCTCAACCGGATTGGCCGTGGCGCAGAAAAATTTGACTATCTCGGGCACGTTGCGTAAAGCCGGCATCAGGTTGATCGGAAAAGCGTTTTTTATGAAAATCGCAAAACAGTGTCCGGCCCCAATCGCCATTAGCGAATCGACGGCTGACTTGCGCAGCGATTCGTCGTTTCCCTCGTGTCTGATCAGGCACGGGCCGGAAGCCTCCGAGAAAGCAAGGCCGAACTTCACGCCCGGGCAGCCACCGACTATCGCCTCGTAAAGATCCTCCGCGGTCTTGATAAAATGGGCTTGCCCCAGAATAAAATTCGCTCCCTCGGGGATGTCGATTCTTATCGATTTGATCTCCATAATCACCTCTCCTTGTCAAAATAATGATAGCGCATATTCCCGGCAACCTGTCCGGGGCGGTTCCCGAACGGCCGATCAACCATGCCGTTCGAGTATTTCAATCACTTTTTTAATGTCCTCAGGCAATTCCGCTTGAAAATCGAGCGGACGTCCGGTTATCGGATGCTGGAACTCCAATTTTGCGGCGTGCAGGGCCTGACGGTCGATTGCTTTCAGAATCTCCAGCCCGAGCGGTTTCAACGATCGGGGCAGCCGGACCACGGCCGCCGCCCGGCCGCCATAGGTCGGATCGCCGATCACCGGGTGGCCGAGGTGCGATAGATGAACCCGGATCTGGTGGGTTCGTCCGGTGTCGAGTTTCAACGACAACACCTCGGCCGTCGAATAGGTCTTGACCGTTTCATAGCCGGTTCGGGCCGGCCGCTCGGCCAACCCGTGAACTTTCATCTTCTTTCTATCCTGCGGATTGCGCCCCAGCGGCAGATCGATAACCCCCGAACGGCTCGGCATATTGCCCCAGACGACCGCCGTATAGATCCGTTTTATCGTCCGTTCTTTGATCATCCTTTGCAAGGCGATCATGGTTTGTTCGTTTTTGGCCACCACCAGCAGGCCGGATGTTCCTTTGTCGAGCCGATGGACGATTCCCGGCCGGATCGGATCGCTGAATTTTTTCATCATGCCGAAATGAAAGAGGAGTGCGTTGACGAGGGTACCGGTATAGTTTCCGGCCGCCGGATGACAGACCATGCCCGCCGGCTTGTCGATTACGGCCAGGTGTTCGTCCTCATAGACGACCGATAGCTGAATTTCCTCGGGTAACGCCTCGATCGGTGGGGGAGGGACTAAATGAATGGTCACCTTTTGCCCGGGTTTGAGTTTGTGCGACGGCTTCACCGGTTTATCATCGACCTGGATATAGCCGGCCGTCGCCAATTTGATAAAATGGCTTCGCGAATACCCTTGAACCATGCCGGCGCAGAAAACGTCCACCCGCCGGCCGCTTTCTTCCGGCTTGACTTCGAGTTCGATTATCGAGTCCGCCATTTCGATTTCCGGGCGGTTTGATTTTATTGACCCGGCGCTTTATTCCGGAGGCCGCAGCAGCGGCGGCCCTTGGCTGCTTGAATCAATCGGCGCAATTTGCGGATTTCGACCGGCTCTGCCGTCGATAATCAGAAACAGCATGTAGCCGATGAGCCCGAGACTGACGGCCATGTCGGCGATATTGAACGTATACCAGCGATAAAGCTCGTAGCCCGGGAATCGCCAGGAGAATATGCCGAACGGCGGAATCACGATATCGGGAATATTGACGTCGATGAAATCGATGACACTGCCGGAAAATATCCGGTCGATGAAATTCCCGACCGCCCCGCCGATGATGCAGGAAAGCAGCAGACGCGGCAAATATCCATCGTGTCGGGTTTTGGCGATATAGATCGTGATGACCGTGGCCGCCGTCAGCGACATGATCATATGGAAAATCCGGCTGCCGAATTTAATGCCGAAAGCGCCGCCGTCATTGTAAATGAACGTGAATTTGAGCAGATCGCCGATTACGGCGACCGATTGGCCGGGCGCCATCGATTCTTTGATTGCGAATTTCGTGATTTGATCGATCAGGACGATCGCCGACGCCAGGGCCAGATATCGCTTTATATCAGGCCTCACGTTGCTTACGCTGTTCTTCCGCCTCTTTGCAGGCTATACACATTCTGGCATGGGGAACGGCCTCGAGTCTGGCCGCATCGATCGGTTTACCGCATTCGATACAGATGCCGTAGGAATTGTTGCGGATGCGCCGCAGGGCTTCGTCTATATGATATAGCAGACGTCCCGATTTGGAGGCGAACAAGAAGGCTTTTTCTCTTTCCATGGCGTCGGTTCCCTGGTCGGCCATATGGTACGAGTAAGACGAGAGGTCGCCGGTTATCTCTTTGAGCGTGCTGCCCATGGTGTTTTTTTTGAGCAGTCCCAGCTCTTCGATCAATTGTGCCCGCTTTTCCAGCAGAAGCTTTTCGTATTTTTTCAGATCGGCCTTTTTCAAGTTGATTCCGCACCTTTTAGATTTTTTCGATTGCGATAACGGTTTCCACCCCGTTGATGTCCCATTTTTGGTTGATTACTTTGTCAAGGCTATATCCGATTTCCACGGCCAGGGTTTCGTTTTTGATATAATCGGCATGGCGCGCCAGCGCCAATTCGGTCTGGGGCGATCTACTGACGCCGACTTTGACCCTGTCGGTGACCTCGAATCCGGCGCTCTTGCGCATATTCTGGATCTTGTTCACCAACTCCCTGGCGAATCCCTCGGCCCGCAACTGGTCGTCCAGCTCCAGGTCTATGGCGACCCTTATCTTACTATCCGAGGTTACGCAGTATCCAGCCATCGGTGATACTTTAATGGTAATTTCGGCCGAGGTCAACACAATTCGTCGCCCGTCTAAATCGACCGTCACGGCTCCGTTTTCTCTGAACTCGGCCATTTTGGCGGAGTCCAGGTTTTTGACCGCCGCCGCGACTTTCTGCGCCAAAGGGCCGAATTTGGGGCCGATCTCTTTGAATACCGGTTCGGCCGTCATCTTGACAAACTTCTCTTCGTCATTTGCGAATTCGAGGTTTTTGATATTGAGCTCATCGAGAATTATGCCGGCCAGTTCGGAAAACCCCGCCGGCGCTTTGCCGGTCGAATTGATCACGATCAGCTTGCGCAAAGGCTGCCTCACTTTGATACCAGCTTCCTTTCTGGCGGCCCGCCCAAGGCTGACGATATTTTCGGCCTGACTCATCGAATAATCGAGATTTTTATCGATCAGCGACTCGTCGGGCAGGGGAAAGTCGCAATGATGCACCGATTGCCGATACCCTTTCAACGATTCGGTCAGTCGGCGATAGATATCCTCCGCGAAAAAGGGCGCTATCGGAGCCATCAGCTTGGCCACTGTCAGCAGAGAGTCGAACAAAACATGATAGGCCGCCCGCTTGTCGGGACTCATCGCCGCTCCCCAGAATCGCTTGCGCGAACGTTTGATCCACCAGTTTGAAAGCTCCTCGATCACGAAATTCGAAATGGCTCTGGCGGCTCGGTTAAGATCATAGGAATCATAAGATTCGCCTGCCGTCTTGATCAAGCCGTTGAGCCGGGATAGAAGCCAGCGATCGAGGATCGACAGCTCTTTTTCGCCGTTTTCGGCCGGATCGAAGCGGTCGATGGACGCATATAGGGCGAAAAACGAATAGCTGTTTTGCAGCGTGGAAAAGAATCTGCGCAGAACCTCGACCAAGCCGCTTTCGCTGAATCTTTTGGGCAGCCACACCTGGGACGAACTGATCAAATGCCAACGCAGGATATCGGCGCCGTAGGTTTCCATCGATTTCCGGGGATCGATGACGTTTCCCAGCCGTTTCGACATCTTTTTCCCCTCGGAGTCGAGCACGAGATCGTTGACCACGCAACGTTTGTAGCTGGGCTTGCCGCTTATGAATACGCTGATCGCCAATAGCGAATAAAACCAGCCGCGGGTCTGATCGATCGCCTCGGCGATGAATTCGGCCGGGAAAAAATCCGGTTCGAATCTGTCGGAGTTTTCGAACGGATAATGAACCTGCGCATACGGCATGGCTCCCGAATCGAACCAAACATCGATGACCTCGTGCACGCGGTTCATCCTACCGCCGCAATCGGGGCAGGAAAAAACGATCGCATCGACGAACGGACGATGAAGATCGATCTGCTCCGGCAGGCCGGTCGAGCATTCCCTCAATTCCTCGATACCGCCGATAACCTTTTCCTTGCCGCACGAACCGCAAATCCAGATCGGCAGGGGCGTTCCCCAGTATCTTTCCCGCGACAGCGCCCAGTCGATATTGTTCTCCAACCATTCTCCGAAACGGCCGCGGCCGATTTCCTCGGGATACCAGGTGATTTGGCGGTTGGCTTCGATCATCCGGTCCTTGAATGCGGTGGTGCGGATATACCACGAGCTGCGGGCATAATAGAGAAGTGGCGTGTCGCATCGCCAGCAAAACGGGTAGGTATGGGTATACTTTTCGGCTTTATAGAGAAGGCCTCTTTTTTGCAGGTTTTCGGTTATTAGGGGATCGGCCTCCTTGACGAATAGACCCCGCCAATCGGTCACCTTGTCGATAAAATTCCCCCGAGTATCGACAGCCTGGAGCATCGGCAGGCCGTATTTTTTGCCCAATTCGTGATCATCCTCGCCGAACGCCGGGGCGATATGCACGATTCCTGTGCCGTCTTCCATGGTGACGAAATCGGCGGTGGCGGCGAAATGGGCTTTGACCGTTTCGTCTTTCAGGAAAGTGAACAGCGGCTCGTATTCGACGCCCTCGTAATCGCTGCCCAGTTTCTCCTCGACGATCCGGTATTCACCATCGATCACGCCCAATCTTTTTTTGGCCAAGATAAGACGCTGCCCGCGATGCTCGATAGTGACGTATGATTCAGCCGGCGCAAGGGCGACGGCGGTGTTGGAGATCAAAGTCCATGGCGTCGTCGTCCAAACCAGAAAAAAGGTGTTGTCCGCATTTTTCAATTTCATTTTCACGTAAAGCGAAGGATCGGTGGTTTCGTCGTATCCTTGCGCCACCTCGTGAGACGACAAAGCCGTTCCGCAGCGGGGACACCAGGGGACGATCTTGTGTCCTCGATATAACAATCCGGCGTCATAGAATCTTTTCAGGATCCACCAGACGGTTTCGATATAATAGTTTTCATAGGTTATGTAGGCGTTGTCGAGATCGAGCCAATATCCCAGTTTTCTAGTGAATTCGTCCCATTCCTTTTTGTAGATGAACACCGATTCCCGGCAATGTTTGTTGAATTCGGCGATTCCGTATTTTTCGATTTGCTCTTTCGATTCGAGGCCGAGCTCTTTTTCGACATTGAGTTCGACGGGCAGGCCGTGGGTATCCCAGCCGGCTTTTCTTTCGACCAAAAATCCTTTCATGCTTTGGTAGCGGCAGATCGAATCCTTGATGGTCCGGGAAATGGCGTGCCCGACATGGGGGAGTCCGTTGGCGGTCGGCGGCCCCTCGTAAAAGACGAACCGGGGGGAATTTTTTCTGAGGGCCAGTTGTCCGGCGAAAATTTTATTGTCTTCCCAGAATTTCAAGATTTCTTTTTCGAGCGCCGGGAAATTGAATTCCTGATCGTATTGTCTGTACATCAAACCTGCATCCGTTCCACGATTTTTTCGATAAGCCTCGACAGATTCGGCCCGGCGGACTCGGCGGCGGCCACTATTTTCTGGTGGGAACACGGTTCGAGCGCATCGGGCAACCCCATATCCGTCACCACCGAAAACCCCAGCACTTTCGTTCCCTGATGGCGGGCCACTATTACCTCCGGCACCGAGGACATCCCCACCAGATCGCCGCCCATTATGCGCAGCATCCGGTACTCGGCGGCGGTTTCAAGAGTTGGGCCGGCCACGCCGACATAAACGCCCCGCCCGATAACGATTTTCTCTTCCCGGGCGACGTCGATTGCCAGCTTTCTTAAATCGCTGTCATAGCAATTGAACATATCTGGGAATCGCGGGCCGAGCGAATCGTCGTTTTTGCCGATCAGCGGGTTGTCGCCTTGAAAATTGATATGGTCGGTGATCAGCACGATATCGCCTTTGCTGAACTGGGGATTGAGTCCGCCGGCGGCGTTCGACACTATCAACGTTTCGATGCCGAGCGCTTTCATCACCCGCACCGGGAACGTCACCTGTTTCAGGGTATAGCCCTCGTAAAGGTGAAAACGACCCTCCATGGCCACCACCCGTTTTCCGCCCACCGTTCCGAACAGCAGTTTGCCGGCGTGGCTTTCCACGGTCGACACCGGAAAATGGGGGATCTTGTCGTAGGGTATTTCGATTTCACGCTTGATAGCACGGGCCAATCCGCCGAGACCGGTGCCGAGAATTATTCCGATTTTGGGTCTGTCGCTGGTTTTAGTTCTGATATAGGCGACCGTTTCATCGATCATCTGTTTAAGGTTTTCCATATTATTTCCTTTTAACTGCCGGGCTGTGCGCCGGGGGCCTTTTCGCCGGACGCCAAATTGGCGCTCCTGATTCTGTTGGATGTTTCACGAGCGAATTCTTCGGTCAATTTTTCCACCTCGTCGTCGCTTAGTTCCGGTTTTCTTTTCAATACGATCGTTTTGTCTTCCCGCTGCGATTGTTTTTCCATCAGTTCGAGCAGTTTCAATTCTGATTCGAGCAACGAACGGAAACTGACCAGAAACGAGGCTTTCTGGCTTGATAGGGTTGAACACTCGCGCCGCAACTCGCCGACTCTCTCGTAGGCCTCCTGAATAATCCGGTCGGCCTCCGTTTCCGCCCGACGAACCATCAAATCGGCCTTTTCCTGCGCCGCCGCTTTTATCTGTTCGGCGGTTTCCTGAGTGGTGACCAGAGTGCTCTGCAAGACTGTTTCGATTTTGGCGTAACTGTCGAGTTTTTCCTGAGCGGCTTTAAGCTTGTCTTTCAGGTCGCGGTTTTCCTCGAGGAGCTGTTCCAGCTCGGCGGCCAGATTTTCCATGAAAGAAGTGACCTCGTTTTTGTCGAATCCGCGAAAAGCCGAGGCGAACTCATGTTTTCTGATTTCAAGCGGCGTGATTTTCATATCACCCTCATTTCCTGGCTTTGCTGTTGCTTACCGAAAATCGCCGTGCCGATGCGAAGTTCGGTGGAGCCGTGTTTAATGGCGCTTTCGAGATCGCCGGACATTCCCATCGATATCGTTTCTATTTTATCGCCCAAAATCGCCTTTAGCTCAACAAACAAATTTCGGGTCAGCTCGAAAGCCTTCTCGATTTTATTGGAATCATCGGTTAACGGCCCGACCGTCATGACCCCCTGGATATCCAAGCATCCGAGGCGGTCGATTTGAAGAGCCGTTTCGATGAATTTTGCCGGTTCCAGACCGCTTTTGGTAGGTTCGCCTGACGAGTTTATTTCAAGTAATATCGGCATCTTTCGGCCGGAGGCGGCCAATTGTTCGGCCATGGTTTGGGCAAGCCTGAGGCTGTCCACCGATTCGATGATATCGAACAATCTCAGCGCCTGTCTTACCTTATTGGTTTGCAGGTGGCCGATCATGTGCCACCACGGCCGCCCGGATGGTCCGAATTCGGCGTTCAGCTGGGGAATTTTACGGGAGGCTTCCTGCACTCTATTTTCGCCGAAATTGCGCAGCCCGGCGGCGTAGGCGGTGCGGATCCGATCGGGCGGCACTCCTTTGGTCACCGCCACGAGTTTGATTTCGGAGCGTCTTCGTCCCGATTCGGCGCAGGCCGATTCGATTCTGCTTTCGAGCTTTTTCAAATTATCTGCTATATGATTCATAGCATTTCATCAAACCTATAATTTTATTCCCTATCCCGATCCAAAGCAATAACTTTCTGACGTTAGATTATATTATCCATGTTCAGCAATCGCTTACAATGCCGATAGTATTTTAGAGAAAATGTTTATAACCGTTAGCCGGCGTTCTCGATATTAGGAGGTTGTTCATGTTTAAGTTCCGCAAGGTCAGGGGTCCCGAACAGATCAGCGAGGCGATTGTGACGCTTGAGGAATCGGCCAATAGGCTTGAGGGCATGGTGGAGAGCGCCCAGAAAGAAAAATCGCGCCTGCACCTGCTTGTGGGCAACGTTTCGGACAAAATGAATCAGATCAGGGAAACGGCCGCTTCTTTTGAAAAATCCGCGGAAAAAATCAGCGAATACGAGAGCGCCATAAAAGATCTGAAACTTGGGCTCGAATCGCTGAGAAAGGACATGGTCGAGCTCGAGAATTCCCGAGCCGAGGGCTTGAAACTTCGCCAATTGCTGCTGCAGTTGACCAAGGATTCGGCCGCCGCCAAACAGGACATAACCTCGATTTATGAACTTATGAGTAAAATCCAGGCTCTGGGGCAAAAAGCGGAAGAAACACGGGCCGCAATCGAACCCCAGTTCGAGCAGACGCGGCGGCAGCAGGCCGAATTGGCCGCCAAATACGACGATTTCCTGAATCGACTGAGCGGCGCCGAAAGCGAAGTCAAACGGTTATCCGAGATGGCCGAGAAGTTCCAGACCTGGGCCGAGGAGATAGCCCGGGAATCGGCCAGGATAACCACCTGGATGGCCGCCACCGAAAAAATGGCCGAAAACCTCAGCAAGACGACCGAACTGTTCGAGACGGCCAGCTCGAAAATCGACAGCCTGCACGAACTGACCGAGTTCGTAGAATCGAAAACCAAGAGCCTCAACAAACAAAAAGAGCTTCTGAAAAACGCTCATATCGAATACGGCAAAGCCAACGTCCTATTCCTCGAAATCAGGTCGAAGCTGTCGGAGATGGAAGAGGACTGGGAGCAGATCAAGCAGATTCAGACCGATTCCGTCAGATTCGAAAACCAAGTCAAGGCGCTCGAGTCGAGGATCGGGCAGATCGAAGGTTATTCGGAGAAACTCGACCGTCTCGCCCATGAGTTGTCCTCGCTTGACGACAAAGCGGAGATTCTCGACAAATTTCGGAAACAGCTCGAAGATTTTTCCGAAACGGCGGCCGGTCTCGAATTAAGATCGGAACAGGCCGGCGGCAATCTCAAAGCGCTCGAAACGGCGATCGAGAAAAGCGAACAGGTGATGAACCGGGTCGAGCAGACGCAGAAAGACGGCAAGACACTGGCTCAGCATCTCGAATTATTGCTGGAAAACGGAGAAAATTTCCTCGGCCGGGTACCAGATATCAACAAGATTCAGGACAATATCGATTCGGTCCGCGAGCGGGCGTTGGCGCTGGAAAACAAGCTTCTGGAAAATATGGCGGTGGTGACCGAGCTGAAAAACCACTCGGAGGCGGCCGACCAGATCAAGGAACGCCTTGATTCTTATCGAGCGGAAGTGGCTCGTCTGGTGGCGGCCGACCGCAAGGAGCTCGAATCGATCAGCACCACGGTTGACGGGTTGAAGAAAAATATGGAAGCTCTGCGTTCGCGCTGGCTGGAGATGCCCGATATATTGGCCCGGCTGGCCGAAACCGATAAGATCTCGGCCGAATTGCAGAAAAAATATTCGGCGTTGCTCGAGCGCGAAAACGAGGTTCTCAGGTTGAAAGAGCTTATCGAGCAGAATTCCGAATCGTTCAGAAAATTCGACAATACCGTCGCCCGAGTGCATCAAAAAGCCTCGGAATTGCTGAATTTCAAAGCGGATCTCGAGTCGGTCGATTTGAAGATTTCGGCTGTCGAGATGAAGGCGAAGACGTTGATTTCGATGGGCGAGAAAATAGATCAAATCGGTTCGCGGATCGCCGGACTGGCCGAGAATTCGGCGGCGATCGACACGCGCATCAAAGAAAACGCCGATCAGCTTGAGACGCTTAAAGCGGAATATGCCGCCATGCGCAGGCATCAGGAGGATCTGCGGCTCGATATCGGCGAGGTGATGGACTCGTTCGACAAGTTGACCGAAACGAGATCGTTCGCCGAACTCAAATCGAAAGAACTGGCCGAGCAGGCGGAAAAGGCCGAACATAGGATAAATCAGCTTTCGAGTCTGATGGAGAAGTGGGATTCCCAGGGTGATGAGATTCGCCGGTTTCTGGGGGATCTCAAAAGCCGGGCTGATACTCTGGCCGCCGAACACGAGAGTTTGGCCGGTAAATTCGCCATGCTCGATCGGGAGTCGGAACGGATTATCGCTCTGGCCGGTCAAATCAAGCAACGCCATGGCGAACTCGGCGCGCTGGACGGTCGTATAAGCGAGATGGAGAAGAGACTGAAAGACGCTCAGGAATTTGATTATAAATTGGCCGAGTTCGAACGGACGATCGGCAAAATCACCGACTGGATGCAGTCGATCTCCGGCAATCTGGCGCGGACGGACAAACTGGAGGAAAAGCTTGTCAGGATTGATAAACGGCTGGCGGAGCTTGATTCGCTCGAGAATCAACTGGCCGGCCGGGCGGCCGATATCGATAGGCTGACGAAACAGTTAAACAAGATCAGCTTGCTGGAAAAAGAACTCAAGGCCAGGGAAGGGACGCTCGTTTCGGAGAGGGCGTTGATGGATAAAGCGATCGATGCTTGCCAGAAGTTGGAAGATCTGGTGTTGAGAGCGGAGCATCTCGGTAAAAAACTCAATTAGAAACTTGTCGAGCGGGGGTGATGTTGATATATTGTTGTTGAAGGTCAACTTGTTTATTAGAGCGGTTTCGTGAAAATATTATCTGTTGTTGTTTTAATGACTTTGCTGGCGGTTGTGCCGATAGAGGCCGAAAAATACGCCGGCGAATTTTTGTATCTGGGGGCCGGTGCCCGGTCGTTGGCGCTGGGCGGCGCTTATAGTGTAATCGGCGGCGATCCCTATTCGAGCTACTATAACCCGGCCGGTCTGGCCGATCTTAAAGGGCGTCAGGCGGCGTTCATGCATTCGGAGACTTTCGGCAGCCTTCTCAACCACGATTACTTGGCGGTTGCCCAAGCGAAGTTCAACGGAGTGGCGGCGATCTCGCTCTACCGCCTCGGCGGCGGCGGGATCTTGATCACCGAGGAATATATGGGGACCTATCGGGTGCGGGAAACCGCCTCACATGCCGATTATGTGATGACCGTGTCATACGGGCGGAAGCAATCGGGGAACCTGAATATCGGTTTGTCGGCCAAATTGATTTACCGTTCGATAATCGACTATTCGGCCAAAGGGATAGGGTTCGACGCCGGCGCCAAATACGAGTCGGCGGCGGGGTTCAGCGGCGCTCTGGTCGCCAGGGATATGACCGGCACAATTCTTTCATATTCATCGGGGAGCAAAGAAACCGTCAACCCTACCTTGGTCGCCGGACTGGGCTATCGGCGGAAGCTCGGTGATTTCACCGCACTGGCGGTGGGCGACGCCGATTTCCGATTCGAGGGCCGCAAGGGTTCGGCGCAATTTTATCAGGGCTGGATTTCCGCGGATTTGCATTTCGGAATCGAAGCATCGTACAAAGATATTGTTTATGCCCGGGCCGGGTCTGATACCGGCAATCTGACGACCGGCATCGGACTGAAAATCTCCCGATTCGGCATAGACCTTGCCCTGCTCGACCACGACGACCTCGACACTTCTTATCGTGGCTCGTTGGTGGTGAGCTGGTAGGGTCGATCGTCCCGTTGGAAACACCGGCTACGCTGAATTCGCCCGAACATTTCGCGGGAGGACGAATTTATCGCAGCGGGCGGTGATTGCCGGAAGAGTATGCGACCGGCGGGCGTTTGCGCTTTCCATTTGCTATTGTCGAAAGGATAAGCTAATATATCGGCGCGATGGTTATGAAATGCCGCAGTTTCGGATGGCGGGCAAGGACGGGGAGCGATATATGAGCGATATTTACCGAGTTGATGAATACCAGCGGTTCTACGACAATCTGCAACATGCGCTTAAAGGTCCCAATATCAAAGAATACAAATTGAAGCAATTGACCTCGGCGGCCCATGAAACGGGAACACGCACCTCCAACGGCGCCTGGGCTTGGCGGTCGATGGTGTCATCGCGCAATGCCCCGAAAACGGTCTATTTGGGCAGTCCCCGGGTGAGATTGCCGATATTGACGGACCTTCAAAAAAATATCATAAAAAATGCGCCCGAGGAATTGCATAAGGTATTGCATTTTCTTCGCACCCTCCCTTTCGTGCATATCCGCCGGCAGATGGGCGACAACCCCGAGTTCAATCCGATTTGCAACCTTTACGTGAGCGTCGCCGATCGGAAAAATTATCGCCTGCCTTTCATGTGGGGCCATACGCTCGGCGATTTATCGCGGCGGCCGGGGCCGGAATTCACCATGATTCATATCCCGGAAGAGCATAT
>CAZHVC010000005.1:0-13682 GCA_964535765.1 uncultured Ignavibacteria bacterium
CCGGGCCAGCGACTCGGCCAGTTTCAAAGCATCGAGCAACCCGCCTTCCCGCGTGGCCAATCCGGTCGAAACGGCCTGGCGGCCGGACCAAACTCTTCCTTGTCCCAAAGAATCGACGCGCTGTGGTGTCATTTTCCGCCAGCGGGATACTTTGCCGATGAACTCGTCATAAAGCCAATTTATTTCGTCCAAGACCAATTCGCGTTCGGTCTCATCCAGCTTGCGCCACGAGGAACGGATATCGGCGTGGCGGCCGCGTTTTATGATCGTTTTGTTCGCTCCGATTTTCTGATATAAACCGCGATTGACTATTTTGCCGACGACCACACCGATCGAGCCGGTGACGCACGGCGGCGGCACGACTATTTCATCGCCGATGCAGCCGATATAATAGCCGCCCGAGGCGCAGACATCGGCCATCGAGACCACCAAAGGCTTTTTTTCTTTTAGTTTTTCCAGTTCATGATAAATGGCATCGGCGGTCTCCACTTCGCCTCCCGGAGAATCTACCCGGAGTACGACCGCGGCTACGCGCCTGTCATCGGCGGCTGTCTTAATCGCCTTGGCGATCGTTTCGTGTCCCATGGTATTGCCGACCAGCAGGCTGCGGCTGTTTTTCCGGCCGGTCATTTCGCCGGTGGCATTGATGACGGCGATGCGCAGTGGGTCACCCCAATAATTGGTTGCTTTGGGCGGCTCGTCGCGGCCGATCAAATCGACAAAGCCCGCATTATCACCGAAATATTTGTTTTTATTTTCATTCAACTCATCGGGATAAACGAGGCCGGAAATCAACCCCTCGGTTAAAGCCCGGGCGGCGCCATAAGGGCCGTTATCGATTATTTCCTGCACGCGGTGTTCGGTCAAAGCCCGGCCGGCGGCGATATCGGAAACCATGATATCGAAGAAATCGTCGAGGAGAGCATTGATCTGGATGCTTTCGGCCTCGGAGATGGTTTCGCGGGTGAGTATTTCGCCGGCGGTCTTGAACGGGCCGGTGTTCAGGAATTCG
This sequence comes from uncultured Ignavibacteria bacterium, assembly GCA_964535765.1. Classification (GTDB taxonomy): domain Bacteria; phylum Zixibacteria; class MSB-5A5; order UBA10806; family 4484-95; genus JBBIRK01. The sequence continues at coordinate 1,013 of CAZHVC010000005.1, forward strand.
GCCTCGAGACCGAGCTTGTCCAGCGTTCCTTTCAGATGAAGCAGTTCGGCGCGTAATCCGCATAATTCCAGCGCGGCCACCGGCGGCATATAGATTTCATCGGAGACGGAGGCGATATAATATTCTTTATTGCCCGCGGAATGCAGGTAGGCGACCACCTTTTTGCCGGTATTTTTGAAATCGTCCAGGGCGTGGCGCAGCTCCCAGGCGGAGGCGAAACCGAGAGGAAAAGATTCGATATCGACTAACAGCGAACCTACCTTTTTGTCGGCTGATGCTCGTTTTACCGCCTGCAGCAGCTCCAGAAAGGAAATCGGCCGCGGCCCGAACAGGTTTTTCTCCCTCGGTTCATGGGAAATATTGCGGTTTATTCGCAGGCGACCGATTTTTTTTTGGTAAGGCAGGGTTTTGGAGCTTGCCACCGGACCCTGATTGTAATAGATCGTTCCGCCCGCAAAATCGCTTTCGTGAAAGCCGGAGCTCAAGCCAATCGACGACTGTTCGATAGCGAAAGCGATTCCGGCATGAATCAAGCCGTCGGTTCTATAGGCAACCGCCAGGCTGACACCGGCTTTGGGCAGCGCCTCGATTTTGAAATCAAATCGGGTTTTTTTCAGAGGTAGATTTTCGCGAAGGCCCGCATCGCAACTCAAAGTCAGTTTTTCGCCGAAAGGACGCAGACCGAGTCCCATGGTATAAAGACGTTCGAGCCGTCGGAAATCGATGATCGGCCGGTTGATGTCATCGACGACCAGCCCCAGGGAAAGCACAGGCAAGGGCCTATAGAGGATACCGCTTTTCCAGATTCTTTTGTCGCGATAACTTTCGCTTTTGCCGCCGAACCAGGAATAGGAAAGGCCCCAGTAAAAATCGGGAAACATTCGGGCGCCGCCGGCCAGGGTATATTTGCGTCGAAAGATGCCGTTCGAATGCTTGAGCCATTGGGCCGAAACCAAAATCCCGCGCATGCCGAAAATGAGACCGTCGTCACCCTTGAAAGTCGAATCGGGAAAGGCGTGGAGATAACGGAATCCGATCACGTATTCCGGGGCCAGGGCCGCCGGATTGACCCAACCAGCCGAAATATCGTTGACCGTGGCCACCGATTGGGGAAAGATGTTCATATCGGCATCAGGCTGGGCCTCGAGATTGGCCGGCAGCAACAGGCAAAACAGCCCAAAAAAGACAGCCTTACACTTCACCTGAAAACCTCCTTCAATCCTTCGAGCATTGCGGCAAGTTACGGCGGCGGCCTGGCGGGGTCAACAGCTTTATCGGCCGGAAAGATTTATTTCGCCGATGCCGTCGACAGTGACCTCGATCAAGGAACGACCATCCCCGATAATACCCTCAAGGTAATTTCTATTCAGCGAGACCGGTTTTATCGGAAAACCCCGGGTGTGGATTTTGCCTCCCCGATCAACCATCAAGGAAACCCTGGCGGAAACGTCCGGCGGCAACGATAGGTTGACGTTGTTGTAGGTGTTGTTTATCGTGAGCTTGGCGTCGCCGAGCGAGGCGACATCGACATCGATCGGCGAGTATTTGGTTTCGATCGAGCTGACGCCGTGGGGCAGGTTCAAACGGCAAAGATTCACGGTGCTGAAGCTTGTTTCGCAGACCAGTTCGCCTATCACGTCATCGGCATCGATTCGGCCGTAGCTGGTGCGAAGAATGACGTTACCGTCGCCAGCGTCAACCCTCGAGATCGAAATCGCATCGTAGCTGGTGTTGACCTCCAACGATCCCTTGATATTCCTCAACTCGACGGCGCCATAAGAAGTAGAAAAGACGCCGCGGGCACCCTGCAATTCCAAATCCGAACCCTCGATTCCGGAATAGTCGGCCTCGATATTCACCAGACCGACGATCCGCGACAGATCGATATGCGAATAGGATGTATTTATATCGACCTGGCCATTGACGTCGACGACGGAGATATCGCCGTATTCGTTGCCGATAAAGGCGCCGGCCAGAGGTCCGACCAAATCGACCGTGCTGAAAGAGCTTTTCGAATCGATCATGAAATTCAGCGGCACGTTTATCGAAAGGTTGACTCCAGCGCTTTCATTTTTGCCTTCCCAGGGGGCCTTGGCAGGGGCAAGCACCCGCAGCCGGATGCCATCCGGACGGCGGGCTTCATTGTCGAGCCGGATATCGATCAGCTCGGCGAATCTTCGGGCATCGTCGTCGGTTCGGGCTTGGCACCATTTTTCGAATTCGACGCTAACCGTGGACAGGGAACCGGCTTTTACTTTTATTTCGCAGCCGAGATTTCCCGGAGTGCGGATTTCGAGCGTGGTTTTACCGGCGGCGCCGGCGCTCAGATGGCCGTTTTCGATCATCGATTTTCCGGCCCGGGAGACTGCGGCAAGAAAAAGGGTCAAGAGAAATATTCGCAGGAATTTGGTCATCGGTCTTTTCGCTCCGTTATGATATACGGCTGCGGAAAATCATCTGTTTCGCCTATTTTATCCCGATCTTCGAATCATAAACGAAACGGACCAGCGTCCGGCCTACCTCACCGAGACTCGATTCGGAGCACTTTTCCGGTGTATCGGCAAGAGTATGCCAGAAAGGATAATCCATGTCAATGACATTGATGGCGGAAAAACCGGCCTGGAGAAAGGGGACGTGATCATCGAGGACGGTATGCTTGACGACATTAAAAAAACGACGAGCGCCTTCGCTTTCGGCGGCAATCCAGAATTTATCGACGAGCCAGCGTGAGTGCATATTCGAATAATGCTCCCGGTAAATCTGCAGATCGCTGTCTCCGATCATATCCAGAAGAATCACCGCGGCCGGCCGGTAACCGCCGATATTCCTTACGAAATATCTGCTGCCGAGAAGCCATCCCTCGGGATAATCATCGCGGCCGTAATCCTCGCCGTCGAAAAACACGATGTCGACGCCGATCGGCGGTTCATGGGATTTCATGATTTCGGCCATTACCAGCAGCACCGCCACGCCTGAAGCGCCGTCGTTGGCTCCGGGTACGGGTAGTTTGTGCAGGGCTGTATCCGGTTCCTTATCGGCCCAGGGTCGGCAATCCCAGTGGGCGCATAGCAGAATCCTCGTTTTATGATCGGGATTGAACGAGGCGATCAGGTTGGTGAGGCGCAGCGTATCTTCTTTGACGGTATCGACATGAGTGAATTGCTGAATTCGGCAGATCGGCGCGGCTTGCTGAAGCGTATGCAAAAGGTATTCGCGACATTGGTCATGAGCCGGGCTGTTGGGTGTGCGCGGACCGAAAGCGCATTGTTTTTCGATATATGCGAAAGCGCGTTTGCCGTCGAAAATCGGGAATTTTCGAGGACCCGAGCAAGCAGGCAAAAGGACGACCAACTGGATGAAAAGCGCAGCCGATACGGTTTTTAGAATCTTAATTCGGTCCATATGCCGAGTTCGCGGATATGTCTTTTGCGCTGCTGGATTTTGTCGTTGGAATCAACCCAGCGGGCTTGAAGGCCGCCGGTTATTTTGGCCGAAAAACGATAGGATGCTTTCGGCTCGACGCTCGTTTCCACACGATCGGATTCGATTGTTTTCTGGGAGTTTTGAATCGACCAGTTTTTGTTGAATCGTTTATTGTAGTCGAGTGAAAGGGTCAACTGGCTTTCGAATTTCAGTTTGCCGAAAATCGGAATATTGATTCCCCTGGGAGCGGTCAGGGAGTAGCCGAGCGATACCTTTATGGCGCGATCCTGCGAATAGCTGGTTCGTTGATTGATCCCCTCGGTGCGGAGATTTTCCGACTTTTTCTTATTGAAATCATACCGGGCGGTGATTCGGATATCTTTGGGAAGAGTGGTGTTGACGGCCAACAGCGGCGTATAGGAATCGGCGATGTTGCGGCTGTATTTTTGGCCGGTATCGGCGTGACCGGCCCTATCGATTTTGCGGGAATAATTCGATTGCATGGTGGCCATTTTGGCGAATTTTCTGAACAGAGGGAACTTCTCGACACCGGAAATATTGACGTCGATTCTCGGGAATTCGAGCGAACTGTTTTTGACCGGGTCGGTGGTGGTTCTGGTTATTCCGATACGGTATTTATAAGATACGCCGATATCGACTCCGGTGAGTGGGGCTATACCGGAGCCGATCGAATAATCCTGATTGTAGATTTTTTGTTCACGCGTGCCGAGGCCGATAACGGTGTTTTTAGGAACGCCCGGGTCATCGGCGAAACCGAGGGTGTATTTCCAGCCGGGCCGCCGATACAGTCCGGACTGATTCATCTTTTTGTCGAAAGTATAGTTCAGCGTCAGGGGCTTCAGCGAACGGACGGTGTTCAGAACCGGCTTGAATATTTTAAGAGGATTCGGCAGCTTGAACGGCTTGCCGGTTTTCTTTTTTTCGGGGCCGAATTCCTCGGCTTCCTCTTCTTCCCCGGCCGGTTCGCCACTTTCGGTTGCGGTTGGGGGAACTTTGGGCGGAGAAGGTGCTTTGCCGGCGGCGCTCTTTTTCAAGCCGAACAGGTTGACCAGGTCGAGACTCAGATCGCCTCTCAAAGTCGCTCCCACCTGGGCGGTTTTGGTGGTGTCGATACTGCGGGAAAAATCGGAATTGTCCGAGTAGTTGGAATTGAACTGAAACCGGGGCAATATTTTCGCGGTGATACGCGGTGAAAAAGAAACATCGAAACGCTGGCTGAACGTCCTTTCCCGCCCGAGCGTGATATTGCGGGGATCGTAGGCGAATTTGAGAGTGGCCGGATTGCTGATATCGCGGTTGCTGGTGATGGTGAAATTGGTTTTCAGGCTGCTGAACAGGTCGAACCCGTAATTTTGCGTCAGGGCCAGATCACGCACGTATGAGGATGTCTTGATCCCCCGCTGATTCACCGAAAAACTGCGGGTGCTGTTGACCGAGCCGTCAAATTTCAGGGTTGTCGGCAGAAACGACAGCTGGGCCGCATGAATCCCCGCGGGCAGAAAAAGGTACTTGGTCCAGTAGAACAACTTGACGGTTGGATGCGATCGTGGAGCCAAATCGTAGGAACCGGTGGCATTATAGGTGGTCGTTCGACTTACAGGGGTGGTCGGATTCAGTCCCGATTGTTTTCCATAGGTGCCGCCGACGGTGAATCTATTCAAAGTCCAATTCCAAAGCCAGTTTTTGGTATTGCGCCGGAACTGTTCTCTGGCGGAAACCGACCACGAGCGGCTTTCCGATTTGTAAAACTCCCTCAACTCCGGGGGAAGGATTATATCCGAGCTCGGCATCAGCCGCGGCAGCTGGCGGCTCTGCTGCCAGTTGTAGGTGACCGGCAATTTCAATTGCCATGAGGGAGGAGCCAATTTATCGACATTGACGGTGGTGCTGACCGATTGAGTTATCGACAGCGAACCGCCCGGTTTCTTATCGAGCAGCCTGACATAATCGGCCCCCTGGCGATTGTAGTTGGCGCTGATGCTTACGAAATCGGCCAGACCTATCGCCAAACCGAGCCTTCCGGCAAAATCCGAATTGCGCCGGACGCCGGTGACGCGTAATTCGTCGCACCAGGTTTCGCCGGAGACAGTCTGCGTATCGGCGGCCAAACTGTCGTTGTAAACCCCGACAACGAAACAGCGAATACTCGAAAGGCTGGGATTCCCTTTCACCAGATAAGGGCCTTCCTGATAGGCGACCGAATCGGGGTAATCGACCGGCCGGCGGGTTTTCAGGGCCGTCAATTCGGCAAAATCGATATCGACATGATTGCTTTCCGCCCATCCCTCGGACAGCGCCGTTCGATATTCGTAGTAGTTATTGCGGGAGGTATCCACTCCCATCCTGAAAAAGAATATCAAACGTCCGGCGGCGGAATTGTCGCCATGCACGAACATTTTCATATTCGAATAAAGAGTATAATCCTCCGGCTGGTAAAGATACCAGTAAGCGCGCACCGATTGGCCGGGGCGCAGATCTTCATAGCGCAAAACCAGCGATTGCTCTTTTTCGACGACGCCCGTTTCCCGGTTGGATTGGGCGATCACCCCGGGCGGGGAAGTATAGCCGATATTCTCCTGAGTGTTTTTGACGGTTACCTCGAAGGTGATGTTGGACTCCTCGGGGCGTAAGGGGGCTTTGCGCCATTTGTTGCCGACAAGTTGGATCGAGGCCAATTTGAGCAGGTATTGTTGCGATGCCCCGGAGATCCATAATCTGATGAATTTGACCTGGGAGAAGTCGTTCAGGTTGGCGTTGCCCACCGAGGTAAAAGCGGTGCTGTCCTGCAGGGGAATGCGCAGCAATTTCCAACCGGTCCGGGTGGAATCGGCGACGATCGTATCGGGTTCGACCAGATCGACGGTATAGGAAAAGTAAGAATTCACCAGATCGGTGTAGGTATTGTTGTTGATGTCTTCCGTGTCGAACCGATTGAGTCGGTCCGGATCGTTGCGGTTTCCCTCGGTGCCGTTGATCCGGGAAAAATCGTTGCGTTCGGCGTTGGTGCCGGTTTTGTACGACCAGTCGTCGCCGTTGGGGTCGGGATTGGTGGCTTGATCGTAGCCGGGTTCCTGCACGCTGGGGATACCATCGAGTCCGACATCTTCGTTCTGTTCGAATATGCCATTGCGATTGAGATCCTCGGTGTAAGGCACGGTCGAACCGTCACCGTCGAGGTCCTCGCTGATTTTGCCTATATCGATATGAAATATCGGGTGCTCGGAGCCGTCATAGGTGGTGTCGGGCTGATACCAGATTTCGATGAACTGAGTGAGTGATTGGTCGTTCATTCCCGAGAAAAGCGGCCGCATGATTCCCGACCAAGCCGACTGGGGATTGAGAATGGTATCGGAATTCGGGCTGTGTCTGAGAATCAGGACATCGGTGCGGTTGTCCTGATCCCGCACCGAGCGTTCCGGCCAGATATCGGTAAGCAGATATGGAGTGTAGGGATTATACCACCATAATTTACGTTTGTCGGCCAGATTCATGCCCACGGGGACGGAAGCGGTCGTCCAGATGCCGCGGCGGGTCATCAGATCGGTGTAATCGCGGGAACCCTCGAAATCGTCGATATAGGCGTCGTTGCGCAGATTGGGGTTGGGGAAGCTTTGGGCGATTTCGCCGGAGATATCGATCCGGGAGGCGGTTTCGGTTTCGATGAACGGCAGAAAATCGACGGCTTTGGTGAGAAAACCGGGGGTGAAACCGAAGATAAAATTGGAATCCCAGATCATCGAGCTGCGCGGTTCGCGGCCGACCCGCGGCCGATATTCCCTGGCCGATTCCTTGCGATACATTCCGGCCCAGGACAGCCATGATTTGTCGTTGATATTGTATTTGGCCGAAAGCCCGTAAAAAGATTTCTTTTCGGCCAGGAAAAAGGGCGCATATTCGAAATCGATGCTGACGTTGTTATTTGGATTGAGCGCCTCTTGATTCATGAAGGTAATCTGGCCGAGGTCGTAATTTATGCTGTAATCGACGCCCCGTTGCAGCGTTTGGCCGTTGCCCAGGCGGACGACATCCGAATTTTCGATAATGTTGGTGCGGCCGAGACTGAAAGTGGTCGATCTTTTGGATGATTTGACATATAGGTAATAGGTCTGGTTATTGGCGCGGCTGGCGTTGTCGTATGGCAAATCGTAAATCGAAGGATTGCGGGTGTTGAGGACAGGCGAATCGAACGGGCGGGCCATCGGGAAAATGAGGTGTCCCCGGCCGGCGTCGATTACCGTGCTGACGAAATCGAACTGGCAGTCGGGCGTGCGCGCCCGGGTCGAGTTGTTCAGGCTGTCAAGGCCGAGCAAAGTGATGTAGCAGACCTGATTTTGATCGGTCGTATCGGTGTTCAGATTGCCGTGGCCTTTATATATCTGCAATTCAAAGCCGGTTTCGGTCAAATCTCTGGCTCTTAGGTCATAAACGTTGCGCCATTCGAGATCCCAGGTTGCGAAAGACGAATCGGGATTGATCGGTTTGATCAGTTTGAGCACCAAAGTATCGCCCCTTAGGTTACCTTCGCGCAAAGTATCGAACGGAGCGCTCTTGCGGACGTATTCGATATAGGCGGCCAGGAAATCTCCCGTCTGGTCGCTGATCGCCTGGTGCAGGGTGATAAACCAACCCGCCCGGTTCAGATCGTAGTCGTTGTCGTTGAGCCGCAGCATATGGCTTTGGACGAACTCGCTTCGGCCGAGTTCCTCAGCGGTGGTGTAATAGAGCGTATCATTGCCGCCGGTATCCTCCGGATTCGGGCCGAAGTGGGGATCGACGCAGGCCTTGCCGTAGGCATCGTGCTGGGTCGGCTGAGGACCGCCTTTGCGGTAAAGCACCACCCGCAAAAGCGAATCGGTGAGCGGATTGAATTCGCCGGGACGGCCCAACCAAAAATAAACATTGTGCAGGTATGCATAATCGAAAATGGTGTCCTGCGATCCCTGGGCGCCGGCCTGGAAAGTCGCTTTCTCGGAAGCACCTTTTTCCTGCGAGGTTATCAGCGTCAATTCGGTGTTGCCGACTTTGGCGGTCGCCTTGATGCCGAATAACCCCTGGACGTTTTGCGAGAAACCGATCAACTGGGCGTTGGGCAACGACAGGTTCGTGTTGCCGGCCTCAATCGTTTGCAGGATATCATCCTGCTCTCCCTTATAGCGCAATTTGAGCGTATTAGCCAGCTCTTGATCGCGATTGGAATCCTGATCGACCTCGATGCTCAGTTTCGAACCTATATCGCCTTTTATCTTGAAGCGCGAGGTCTGCTCCATATGCAGTGAGGGGAATTTGGACTGTTTGAATGTCCCGGTATTGACGAGATTGTCTTCCCATTCCGACCGTCCGGAGAATGCGATTCTTCGGGAGCCGGTCACGGTGATACGCGGACCGCCTTCGCCGATAATCGAGCGGACCGGTTTGGGCACGTTGCCGATATTTATCGGTATCTGGATTCCCTCGGCGGCTTTGGGCTTGCCTTGCGTACCGCTGAAACCGGCCATTTCGACAGCCCATTGTCGGCGCAGATGGTTTGCCGAGGAATATTTGACATAGCTGTCAAAATCGATAAAGATTGGATTATAGACAGCGAATTTCCCGAAACTGCGGGTCAGCCGGACATAATCGACGAATTCGGTGACATTGACCTGCCAATTCAGCTTGATCCGATCAAATTTCAATAAATAGGTGTCTTCGTCGATTAAAGACAGCCCCCCGGGGAAATTCCGAAACGCCGGCGGAGGGACAAGTGAGTTATTATATTTCAGCCTGACGGTAAAATCATCAACGGCGGCAAAGGCCGAACTGAACCAGACCGACAGGACAAGGGTAATTCCCGCAAGCGGGAAAAGTAATTTGGTTCGTTTCAGAAACAAACGAGCTCCGCTAAAACAAATCAATCTTTAGCTGTGTTCGATAATCCTCCCGTCCGTTTAAGGTTCGACAAAAGTTATCTCATACTCGAGCGATAATCCATGTTTTTCGAAAGCCATTCTTTTCATCAATTCGGCGAGCTGTCTTACCTCGGCGGCCGTCGCTTGTCCCTTGTTCACTATGATGTTGCAGTGTTTTTCGTAAACCTCCGCTCCTCCGACTTTCATCCCTTTAACACCTGCTTCTTCGAGCAATTTTCCCGCCGGCAACAATTCGGGGGATTTGATGTTTTTGAAAACCGATCCGGCGCTTCCCTCCCAAGTGGGGTGTTTTTGCCGGCGTAGTCGTCTGAACTCGGCGGCTTTTCCGGCTAGAGCCGCCTTGTCGCCCGAAGCGAGTTCGAGTTTGGCCGAAAGGATTAGATGCGGATCCGTTTTCAGGCGGCTGTGCCGATAGTCGAACTGGAAAAAATCCGGATCGACTATTTTGACCTGACCGTCAGGCGCCATCAACACCGCCCGCTCGAGGATATCGCCGATGCTTTTTCCCCAGGCGCCGGCGTTGCCCCAAATCGCTCCGCCTATGCTGCCGGGGATGCCGGCGGCGAATTCAAGCCCAGCCAAGGAATGGTCTATCGTAATATCGACAAGTCTGTCGTAAGAGACGCCCGATTGGACGGTTACGGTCGTGCCGTCGATTTCGAATCGATCGCAGTCATCCTTGATGATCAGGCCGTCGAATCCGCGGTCGGCAAAGACGATGTTGGAACCGCCTCCCAGGACGAAGTGACGGATATTCAATTCGTTGGCCAGCTGGTAAGCTCTGGCCAGTTTTTCCGGAGTCGAAGCGGCATAGAAATAACCGGCCGGGCCACCCAAACGAAAGCTGGTGAATTTCGCCAAGGGGACCGATCGTTTCAGTTCCTCGCCGAGTTTATCTTGTAAAAGAGCGAATTTCTCCACGATGTCCACCGGCATAATAGTCCAAAATTGCGCAAAATCAAGTTTTTTGTATATTAATCATCCGTGGATCAAAAGCCGCATTCTTATCCGCCCGGACCGCGGGAAATCCGCGCTTTTTTAATTGCATTTCGGAAAGCCGCTGCGGCTTTTTTTCGGACCGTTCACCGTCCGCATTGTCGTTTTCACCGGCCGATTCAAATTTTGGGCTGGGGCCGACACAACGCAATCCGGCGGACCGAATTATCCTTTGGCTGATTCGTCCTTTTTTTCCTTATCGGATTTATCGGCGGAATCCTTTTCCGGCTCGGGCTTATTGGCTTCATCGACATAATTCAGGCGAATATCAGCCAGAATATTCGAAAGATAGCGCTCTTCCTGCTCGGTCAGATTGCCTTTGGTTTTGGCCTGGATCATAGCCAGCATATCGATCGAATGTCGGGCCATTTCCAGATTGCGTTCGATTTTACCGGTGAAGGGGCTGGCGATCTTGCCCATCTGCTGATAGGCGGCGGCCTGAAAACTCATCAAGAGCTGAACGAACAGCAATTCGTTATCGTCCCGCGGAGGATTATCGCTCATCGCCTTCTACCTCGTTCCATTACGGGTGATTTTCAGCGCCAACGATAATTTGTGCCTGATATCCATCAAGTCGGCTTCAAGCTGCTTGAACAGGCGGCGCAAATCGAAATCTTCTGTTTCCTGGACGAATTGGTTGAACATCCCGGCCAGTTCGCTGGCGAGTGAATCGGCCTTTTTGATTTTGTCCTGCATTATACCTCCATTCAGGCGGTTTTCGAATATTTTATTTTTTTCGCGAATTTTTTAAGCAGCACCCGGCGCAGCGTTTGGTTGGCTGGTTTGGTGAGGCGGGCATCGTCGGCGATTATGTCGAAAGCGCAATTGCGCGCCAGGTTCAAGGTGGCGGAGTCGGTCAATTTGGCCACTTTCAATTCGGGCAGGCCATGCTGCCGGGTCCCCATCAGTTCCCCTGGGCCGCGGAGTTGCAGATCGGCCTCGGCTATGCGGAATCCGTCATTGGTTGCGCACAAGGTTTTGATTCGACTTTCGGCTTCCGGCGAGAGCGGCTTATCGCTACACAAGAAACAATAGGATTGGTGTTTGCCGCGCCCGACGCGGCCGCGGAGTTGATGAAGTTGAGACAGGCCGAACCTTTCGGCCTGCTCGATAATCATGATAGTGGCGTTGGGGACGTCGAGGCCGACCTCGATCACGGTGGTGCCGACGATAATCTGATATACGCCGCTGCGGAATTTTTCCATGATGGAGTTCTTGTCGCGGCTTTTCAATCGCCCGTGAAGAAGGACCAGGCGCAAATCGGGGAATATGTCACGGCTTAATTTCTCGAAACCATCGACAGCCGCCGCCAGATCGGTTTTTTCGGACTCCTCGACGAGGGGGAAAACGATATAAGCCTGTCGGCCGCTTATTATCTGGTCGTGGACGAATCGATACATGGCCTCTTTTTTCTCCAACGTTACGAAAGAGGTTTTGACCGGCGTTCTTCCCGGAGGCAGACTGTCGATGACCGAAACGTCGAGGTCACCGTAGAGCGTCATGGCCAGAGTCCGCGGGATGGGAGTGGCGGTCATCACCAGAATATCGGGAGATTTCCCCTTGCCTTTAAGGGCGGCGCGCTGGGCCACCCCGAAACGGTGTTGTTCGTCGATGACGGCCAAGCCCAGGCGGGCGAACTGGAGGTTTTTCTGGATAAGAGTCTGGGTGCCGATCACGATGTCGATCCTGCCGTTCAGGATATCTTCTTTCATTTCGGCCCTTGCTTTCCCTTTCACCGACCCGGTGAAAACCGCCGTCCTGGCAGGCAAACCGGACAGCATCAGGCCAATGGCATAGCCATGTTGTTCGGCCAGAACCTCGGTCGGCACCATGAGGGCGGCCTGATACCCGGATTCGACGGCGGCCAGCATGGCCAGAAGGGCGACGACCGTTTTGCCGCTGCCGACGTCTCCTTGAAGCAACCGATTCATCGGATGAGGCTTTGCCATATCCGCCAGTATCTCCCGCAGGACTTTTTTCTGGGAGGCGGTGAGTTTGAAGCGGAGGTTGTTGAGAAGCATCCGGCCGAGCTTTTTCGGTGGAGGAATCGGAATCCCCTGCTCTTGAGTCGCGCGGACCTGACGACGGGCGGCCAGCAGGAGCTCAAGATAAAAAAATTCCTCGAAAGAAAGGCGCTGGAGCCCCTTTTCGGCAAGTTCCCGGGAATCGGGAAAATGGGTTTGGTAAATCGCCTCGCTGAGGCCGAGCAAACCGTATTTTCGGCGCAGTTCGGCCGGCAATGTTTCACAATTCTGCCCGGCCAGATAATCGAGCGCCGGTTTGATTATTTTGCGCAGGCCGCGCGAATGAAGGCGCATCCGATT
>CAZHVC010000006.1:0-13638 GCA_964535765.1 uncultured Ignavibacteria bacterium
GAATGGAAAAGTCTAATTTATGATGCCAAGGACATCGCCAACAACAACGACCTATACGCCAAACTTAAGGCCCAGGCCGGCCCCGACGTCCTGCTTCGCCTGAAACTCAAAGGCCTGGCTTTGTTCGAGGCCGAACTTGAACCGGATACGGTTTATCGCCTGCTCGAAGACGATTTTCTCTACCTCGACATAACAGACGACATGATCGTTTTCCCTGATAACGTGAGCGAGGTGAAAGTCGCCGAGAAAACCCTGCTCGGTCAATACCTCCGTTTCATGACCGCCAGGCTCAAACAGGCCAACGCCCAGGAGAAGATGCGCTTGGAGAAATCGATCAAGATCGGCTACTCGCTTCTGGCCGGGCAAAAGCTGTGGTGATATGAAAATAAACGAACTCACGATCGAAAATTTCGGAAAGTTCAAGCGGTTCCGTTGCGACCTCGGCGAGGGGATCAATGTCATAAGAGGCCCCAATGAAGCCGGCAAAAGCACGATCGTCGCCGCCATCTCCACTTTGCTATACGGCAAGCCGGGGGCGATCGACAACGAGTCGGCAGCCCTGAAAAATTGGTCCGGTTCCGCCGAAATCTTGTTGAAAGCCGAACTCTCGACGGCCGGCTTCTCGGCCACGGTCGAAAAAAACCTTAGCGCCGGCACCGCCGTGCTCAAAAGCGACGGCCTAAACCTGCAAATAGATGACTCGGACAAGATATGCGAAATGATTTCCGGCGCCGTGGGGTTTCCCTCGGCCGAGCTCTTTCGAGCCACCGCTTGCGTAAAACAAGGCGAAATAGCCCGCATCGATGATTCTCTCGAGGCGATACGCGACAAGCTCGAATCCCTCGTCACCGGCGGCCAGCAGGACCAGGCGGCCTAGGCGGTCCAAGGGAAAATCGACTGTCGCATAGAGAATATCACGGCGGCCGATTCGGGTTTCCTGCACCGGCTTGAAAATAACCAGAAAGAAATCGATTACAATATCGAAAACTTGAAACGTGATATCGCCAACCTGAAATCTTATCGCAACTCTCTGGCTCAGGTCGAAACCGCCTATGCCAACCTCGTCGAGGATTACACGAATAAAAAGCAAACGCTCGATCAGATGTTGGAGCAGGAGAAGTCGTTGATCGAACTGGTCGAAACCGGCCGTGAAATTGACGAATTGTCAGGTAAACTCGATATGGCCAAATCCGTCGCCGGTAAAATCGGCGAAATCGAAAAACAGTTGTCCGAACTTCCCAGTGTCTCGCCGGAGGACCGCGAACGCCTCGAGGAAATCGAGTCCAACCTTAAATATCTGCGGCCAAAATTGAGAGAACTGGAAAAAGAAGCCGCCCAGGCCGATCAGGAACTAAAGCAAAAACGAAAAATCGGTCCGATTCTGATCTGGGGAGCCTGTGCCGCTATAACTTCGGGTTTCGCCGCCGTCGATTATCTGCTTCACCTCACCGGTCATCATCTATATATTGGCGGAGCGGCCGTCGTTCTGTTGATGATCGCCGTATTTTCTTTTTCGAGAGTGCTGCAGCTAAAGTCCTTTCTGCAGGAACAATTGTCCCAGAAAATGAACCGCCTGGCCGAGGGGAAAAAGGAATACGACGAGCAGGCCGCCGAGTTGAAATCCCTGATGTCGAAATACCGCTTAAGCAGCGCCGATCAAATCCGCCAGCTCGCTTGGAAACACGACGAGCTCGAAAACCAATTGCGGCACGAAAAAGAGCTGCAGAAGTCGGCTCTCGGCGAGTCCGATCTGGAAACGCTCGAGAACAGATTCCGCCAGCTTCGGCTTAGGGAGGGCGAAATCAAGGAAATGCTCAAAATTTCTCAGGGACGACATTTCGATCAGAGCGAAATCACCCGCCTCAAACACGTGGTGGCTCAGATCTCCGAACAGAAAACGGCCCTCGAAAATGAAATCGCCGTCTTCCGCCGAAAGCTGGAAACCGCCGAAGGGGGGGCCGAACTCCTGGCAAGCTACCTCGAACGTAAAGAAGAATTGACCATGCGGAAAATGAAATTCGTCGAGGAGCTCGCCATTCTGGGCCTGACCAAGGAATGCGTCGAAATCGCCCGTCAAAACATCATGATTTCGACGCTCGAGCTATTGGAAAACCGCACTTCCGAACTACTGGCGGCGATGACCGACGGCCGCTACGACCGCGTTCGTTTCGACAGGGCGTCGCTAAAGTTCAAAGTCTTCTCCAAACAAAAAAACGATTACGTCGATCCGGAAAGCGAACTTTCCCGGGCCACCGCCGATCAGGTCTATCTGACCGCCAGGCTCGCCCTCACCGAAATCATGGCCGGTCAGGCCAAAGCGCCGCTTATCCTCGACGAACCTTTCGAACGCCTCGACCCGGACCGCCTCGATAATACCATGAAAACGCTGAAACAACTCTCGGCAGGGCGGCAGATACTGTTGTTCACCTCCGGAAACCGGCTCGATAAATACGCCGATCGTCTGGTCGAACTCGGTGCTTGAATAATCATCGCTTCCACCGATTCCCCGACGTCCGCTGCCAATCACCGGCTATCCGCCGGGACATCGATTTCCGGCAGCCGATACCATCTCAATCACCACAACTCGGCGAAACCCGCCCGTGCCTGAATAATTTTCTTGATTTTACGATTGGCGTCGCTAATTTATTTGCATGGCCGAGCTTTGGGCGCCGTGGCGTGCCGTATATATCAAGAGCAAACCCGAGAAAAAGTGCATCTTCTGCAGCAGGCTCAGGCAAAATGACGATCGCAAAAATCTCATTCTCCACCGAGGGCGGCATTCGTTCATCATTCTTAACAAATACCCTTACAACAGCGGCCATCTGATGATCGCTCCGAACGCTCATAAGGCGCGGCTCGAAAGCTTAACCAAAGTCGAACAAGCCGAGATGTTCGAATTGATGATTTTGGCCAACAAACTGCTTCTTGCCGCCATGCCGGCCGATGGTCTCAATATCGGCATCAATATCGGCGAGGTCGCCGGATCGAGCATCAGAGAACATCTTCATATACACGTCGTTCCCCGTTTCATCGGAGATACCAATTTCATGCCGGTTATCGCCAAGACGAAAGTTCAATCGTTCGCACTTCAGGAAATATACGATTCATTGAAAGAACACTTGGTCAAAATCTTGAAAAAGTGAAAATACCCAGAAAGCATGAGCTTTTAGAGCTTCAAAAAAAATATCGCACAGACAGAAAAATCGGCGAGGTCTATGGCGTTCCTGGTCGGCTGGTGGCATACTGGCGCAGCAAGAAAGGGATTCCCGCCTACAGCCAGCCGAAATATCCGAAGGAAACCATCCTCGATTTATGGGAACGTTATGGCAACGACCGCCAGGCGGGCGCCGAATTGGAAATCACCGGACCGGCCTTTCGCCAGTGGCGGCTCAAATACAACATCAAGTCAAAGCCGCAACAATTGAAATTCAGGCAGCTCGAACTGCCCCTGATCGATATTCCGCGACGATCCCGCAATGCCCGCAGGGAGACTCTTATTCAGAAAATAATCGCCCGCAAGGCCGGTTTGAAATTCGTGGAGGAAGCCGACGCCGTCGAGCTGACGCCCGATCTTGTCACTTGCGGTGCGGAAATGGCCGCGGTGCTGGAACATTTCAAAAAAATCGGTGCCGCCAGAATCTGGGATAAGTCCAAGGTCGTTGTTGTCCTCGACAACCCGAGCCACGCCGCCGGCGGCCATGAAGGCCTCACCATCAAAGCTCTGCGCGACTGGGCTCGCAAGCAAGGGATCGAGAATTTTTATGACATGGGTTGGGGAGCGGCTCATCAGGTGGCCGGTGAACAAGGGCTGGAAAAACCCGGCGATCTGATTTTCGGCTCGAACTCCTACGTATCATCCTGCGGCGGAATTGGAGCCGTCGGCTTGCCGGTTACCACCTTGGAATTGGCCTCGGTTTGGGCGACAGGAAGAATCTGGTACAAGGTTCCGCCCACGGTCAAAGTCGTGCTTACCGGTAAAATCCCGCGCGGCCTAACCGCCGCCGATATCGCCCTGAGGTTTGAACACGATTTAGTGAATCATGTAGTCGCCGGCAAGGCGATAGAGATATTCGGCGATCCCCTTTCGGCCTTATCCGTTTCTTCCAGAATGACGCTCGCCGGTCCGGCTTTCATGCCGGCGGCGGCAGCCATCGGCGTTACAATCGATGAGATTGCCTGGAAAAATCTGCGCAAGTTTTACCGGCAAAAATTGACCCCTATCCAAGCCGACCCGGATGCGCGGTACGCCGACGAACTGGAAATCAATATCGGCTATCTTACCCCGTTGGTGGCGCATCTGGAAAAAGGGCGGGACAGCCTGAAACCGAAAATAAAGGCGGCCGAGGAGTTCGCCGGACGCAAAATCGATACCGCCATAATCGGCGGGTGCCATGGCGGCACTATCGATGATCTCGCTCTGGCCGCCGCGATTATCCGGGGGAGGCATATCAACCGGGATGTTCAAGCGATCGTTGTTCCCGGATCTCGAAAAACCTACCTTGAGGCGGTCGAAAGGGGATATATAAGATTGTTTGTCGAATCAGGTTGCGTGGTGGAAAGCCCTGGTTGTGGTCTTTGCCGATGGCCGGCCGGCGGAAATGACCGCATAATCGCCACCTCCGCATGCAGCGATTTCGATGGCGAAATATTCGTGGCTTCGGCCGCCACCGTCGCCGCTTCGGCCGTCGATGGCGTCGTCACCGACCCGAGGAAGTATTTGCTTTGAAACGTAATTTGAAAGCGACCGTTTTTTTGGCGGATAAAGATTTTTCGCCTACCCGATTGACCGGCGATCTCGCCGATTGGAAAACCGGTGCCGAGGTTGGTCAGCCCTTGCCAATCGCCCTGGTTGTCGCCGATTATCACGATCTCTTGCCGATCGCCATGTCCACCGATAGGGGAGAAGCCTCGGCTGCGGCGCTTAAAGATAATGGCGTGCTTGCCCTCATCGCCTCCGCTATTCCGCCGCTTTTCTACCGCGCCCTGGTCAATGTCGGAATAGTCCCGGCGGAATGCGATGTCGTTACAGCCGGGTTGAAAAATCATGAGGAAATAGAAATCGATTTCACCAAAAACGAAATGGTGTGCCGAGCCGGAAACTTCCGTATCCAGCCGATTCCGGATCCAATCGGAAAAATAATCGAATCCGGCGGCCTGCTTAATCACGCCCGCCGGATTCTCGGCAAGTGACCAAAGTTTCCTTTCCTATATAGCCGTATAGCCGCTCGCCCGCCGTAATCGATTATTCGTTGTCGTTTTTGCGGGTCGGATCACCGCAGCCGCCGGTCCAATCGCCTCAGCCTCGAACCGCAATTGCCGCTCATGTCAACCCGTTGAGTCGTCGTTATGGTGATTCAACATCATCCATCAACGGCGTCTTTATACAACCTCATGGGGATCTTCACGCCCCGTTCTTCGGCCACCTTGATCGCTTTCTCGTAGCCGGCATCGGCATGCCTGGCGATTCCCATTCCCGGATCGTTCGTCAATACTCTTTCGATTCTCGAATCCATCTCCGGATCGCCGTCGCAAACCAGAACTTGGCCGGCGTGCAGCGCCAGTCCGATACCGACTCCGCCGCCGTGATGGAAACTCACCCAAGAGGCACCGCTGGCGGTATTCAAAAGCGCGTTCAAAATCGGCCAATCGGCGATACAATCGGAACCGTCTTTCATCGCCTCTGTTTCGCGATATGGCGAGGCCACCGATCCGCAATCGAGATGATCCCGACCAATCACTATCGGCGCGCCGATTTTGCCGCTGCGGACTGCCGCGTTTATCTCCAATCCCATCTTGTCCCTTTCGCCGTAACCGAGCCAACATATCCTGGCCGGCAATCCCTGGAAATGCACTTTTTCCCGGGCCAGCTTGATCCACCTATTCAACGATTCATTTCCCGGAAACAAACGCAGGACCATCTCATCGGTGGTGGCGATATCCCGGGGGTCGCCCGAAAGAGCCGCCCAGCGGAATGGCCCTTTTCCCTCGCAGAACAGATCCCTTATATAAGCCGGCACGAACCCCGGAAAAGAAAAGGCGTCTTTCAATCCAGCTTTCAGGGCTTGCCCGCGAAGGTTGTTACCGTAGTCGAAAACATGGGCTCCTTTTTTTTGCATCTCCACCATCGCCCCGCAATGCCGGGCCATGGATTCATAGGCTTTGGTTATATATTCAGCCGGATTGGTGGTTCGCAACCTTTTGGCCTCCTCCAGACTGATTCCCGCCGGCACATAACCGTTCAGCTCGTCGTGAGCCGATGTCTGATCGGTCACCAAATCGGGGATTATCCCCCGACGCAGCAATTCCGGAAAAACGTCGGCGGCGTTGGCCACCAGCCCGACTGAAAGGGGTCGCTTTTGCTTGACCGCCGCCTCTATTTTGGCCAAGGCGCTGTCGAGTTCTGTTTCCATAAGATCGCAATATCCGGTATCCAGCCGCCGCTTGATCCTCATCGGATCCACCTCGACCACCAGTATCGCCGCCCCGTTCATCGTGGCCGCCAGCGGCTGGGCGCCGCCCATACCGCCCATGCCGCCGGTCAAAACGAACCTACCCCTTAAATCGCCGCCGAAATGTTTCCTTCCAGCCGCCGCAAACGTCTCATAGGTTCCCTGCAATATCCCCTGGGTGCCGATATAAATCCACGAACCGGCGGTCATCTGACCGAACATTATCAAACCCAGTTGCTCCAGCTCCCGGAATTTTTCCGGTGTCGCCCAGGCCGGCACCATGTTGCTGTTGGCTATCAACACCCGCGGAGCCCATGTATGCGTCCGGAATATTCCGACCGGCTTCCCCGATTGAACCACCAAAGTCTCGTCGGGCTCCAGTTCCACCAACGACTTCAAGATCGCTTTCAAGCACCGTACATCCCGGGCCGCTTTCCCTTTGCCCCCGTAAACGACCAGTTCCTGCGGATTCTCTCCGACTTCCGAATCGAGATTGTTCAACAACATTCGGAACGCCCCTTCAGTCTGCCACGATTTACAGGTTATGGCTCTGCCCGTCGGGGCCTTTATCTTGGCCAAGTCCATAATCACCTCCAGAATCGTAATCAATTAACTCGATTAATCACGGCAAGTCAAATCCTAAGAAAACGGTCTCATTTACCCGACCGCCGCTGCCGTCGTCGCTATAGCCGTTTCGAAATGTCTATGGATGGAATGTCTATTGGTTAACTTTGCTTGACGGTGCCGAAACCACGGCTGACACCGCGGCCAAGACCCAGAAATTGGGGAATCTCGTAATTGACGTAGAATGTCCCGAGGAAACCCAATATGCCCGATTCTTTCTGAACTATATGCTCATTCCGCAGATGGAATCCTGCACTGATCGGTCCTTCGATCGGTATCCCGAAATTGCGCGACAGCCCGCGGAGATTGCTTTCGATTACCGGCACCAATGCTTCCTCAATCCGGTCGGCGCCCCCGGATTTGACCAATTCGGCCTCGGTCGTCGTCAGCCAGGGTGTCAAAAAACGATATTTCAACCGTTTCTCCGTCGGTCCGAGCAAAGCCTTTTTCTCGATGATCCGTTTTTCGAGTATGGTAAAACTGCCGCCGCAATCTATACTGTCGAGATTTTTGTAGATTTTCCATAAAAAATCCCGGCCCTCGTTAATCGCCACTATCAGCGGCGAGCCTCTGATTACTTTATACTGCAAAAGCGGGTAACTGCCGCCGGAGAGAGTGTGGGAATTGTGACCGAATTCCTTTTGATAGGCCGAAGATATATAAAGCGAAAGGGGGGAGGCTCCCAAATGCACCTGTCTGTCGGTTCTTAAAGTCAAAAGCAGATAGTTGACTTCCAGCACATTTACTCCTTTGAATGAGTCTGTACTGCAACTCTGCCCCTACAAGTTTATTGAACTTATTATCGCCCGGAATAATTGTCAATATCATATTAGAAAAGTATGAAGAAAAAAATGGATTTTGCCGTGATTCTACCGGATCCGATCTCTTTTTGTCCGATTCGAAATCCGCCAGATCTCCGCCACTTCAAAAATGAAATCCCGCAGCCTGTCGAGCGGCAATTGGCAATCTCGGTCGCTTAAAGCATTCTGCGGATCGGGATGAGTTTCCAGAAATAGACCGTCGATTCCCACCGCAGCGGCCGCTTTGGCCAGCGGTAATATGAAAGAGGGCTCGCCGCCGGAATAGCCGCCGCCGGCGCCGGGTTTCTGCACGGCATGAGTGCAATCGAAAACCACCGGCCAGCCGAATCCGGCCATCGTCACCAGCGAACGAAAATCCACGATAAGATCATGATAGCCGAATGAGGTTCCCCGTTCCGTCAGCATCACTTTGGCATTGCCGACGGATGTAGCTTTGCGGGCGATCTTGTCCATGTCGTCGGGGGCCATGAATTGCCCCTTCTTTATATTGATCGGCAATCCGGTCGCGGCCGCTTTTTGAACCAGTTCCGTCTGGGGGCAAAGGAACGCCGGTATCTGAAGACAATCGGCCACGGCCGCGGCATCGCCGATTTCGCTCACCCCGTGGACGTCCGTCAAAATCGGCAAATCGAATTCCCGCTTGACTTCGGCCAGTATTTCCAGCGCCGCCGCCTTCCCGATTGTGGCGAACGAATCGGCCGACAATCTGTTGGCTTTGGTATAGGATGATTTATAGATGAAGCTTATCCCGGCAGCCGATTCCACCTTCTTTATCTCTTCGGCGGCCCGAAAAGCGACCTCTTTCGACTCCACCGCACACGGGCCGGCGATAATGAACGGCCCCTCGCCGATTGCTACCTGCCCGATTTTGAATTTGATTTCGGCCACGGCTTTTCCTTTACCTCCACCACCTGCCAGATCGATTTTCCGCCCAAATTCTTGAACCGCCTTTCCAGCCTCAGTTCCAGCAAAACATCAGGCAGCCAGACCTCGACTATCCCTTTCAGCAGTTCCTCCTCTTTTATCCGCAACTGGGTGACTTTGACCTCCCTGGAGGCATAGCTCGAATTGTTCAGGAAAGCCGAACTGACCGCCTTGATATCCGTCCAGTAATCCTGATATCCGGAATCGCATTGCTGCTGATAATAGACCATTTCGCTGTCTGGCGGATAAGGGACTTCGGAAAAAGATTCTTCATCTTTTTTCCCTGGGCTGCAGAACATCGCCGCCGCCAGCAGGATCGGCAAAATCGATTTATTCATCTTTTTCTTGCCTGTCGATCGTCGATTACTTCCGGCACGACTTCTTTCGATCGCCTATATTCGAGCGCCGCCTTGACCAATCCCACGAAAAGCGGATGCGGCGATAGCGGCCGCGATTTCAATTCCGGATGAAACTGGCAACCGATAAAATAAGGATGCGAGGGCAACTCGATCATCTCCACCAGATTGCCGTCCGGCGAAAGTCCGGAGAACACCAATCCGGCCGCGGCCAGCCGCTCTCGATACTCGTTGTTGACTTCATAGCGGTGCCGATGACGTTCGGTGAATTTCAACCTGCCGTAAACCCGGGCGGCGGTCGTCCCCGATCCTAAAACGCAAGGGTAGGCTCCAAGCCGCATCGTGCCGCCCATTCTCGTCAGATGCCGCTGGTCATCCATCAGGTGAATCACCGGATGCGGCGTTTCGGCGTTGAATTCGTAGGAGTGCGCTCCCTCCATGCCGCAAACGTTGCGGGCGAATTCGATAACCGCGCACTGCAGGCCCAGACAGATCCCGAGGAACGGAATTCCTCTTTCTCTTACGAATTGAACTGCCTTGATTTTGCCTTCTATGCCTCGCTCGCCGAATCCCCCGGGTATCAACACGCCGTCCACCTCGGCCAAGTATTTTTCCGCCCCTTCCTGGGCGATATCCTCGGAGGAAATCCATTCGAGATCGACTTTGGTTTCGGTCGGCACACCGGCATGAATGAACGCCTCGATAATCGACTTATAGGCATCCTTCAGATTGATATATTTTCCGCAAATAGCGATTTTTACATTATGTCTGGGATTCTTGATCCGGTGGACCATCTCCCGCCAATGCTCAAGGCTCAAATCCTTGCACAGCAATTTCAAATAATGCACGATCAGATTGTCCACCAGCTCGGCATGGAAAGCGATCGGCACCTCGTATATGGTCGAACAATCCAAGTTTTCAATAACCGCCTCCGGCGGTATGTTGCAGAAAAGCCCTATTTTTTTCTTGATCTCGCGCGACAACGGTTTGGTCGTCCGGCAAATCAGGATATCCGGCTGGATCCCGATCTCCCGAAGCATCTTGACCGAATGCTGAGTCGGCTTTGTCTTCAACTCGTCCGACGTGCTCAAATACGGCACCAGTGTCAGATGAATAAACAACGTGTTTTCGCGGCCGGCCTCCAGCCCGATCTGGCGGATCGCCTCGAGAAACGGCAGAGACTCGATATCGCCGACCGTGCCGCCGATTTCGGTGATCACCACGTCGACGTTTTCGTCCTGACGGGCAATCAGCGAGCAGCGGGACTTGATCTCATCGGTGATATGCGGTATCACCTGCACGCAGGCCCCCAGATAATCACCCCGCCGTTCGCGCTGGATCACCGTGTTGAAAATCTGACCCGAGGTGACATTCGAGAGACGGTTCAAGTTGACGTCGATAAACCGCTCGTAATGGCCTAAATCGAGGTCGGTCTCCGTTCCGTCCTCGAGCACGAACACCTCGCCGTGCTGGAACGGATTCATGGTGCCGGCGTCGGCGTTTATATAGGGATCGAATTTCTGCAGCCTGACTTCCAATCCGCGCGACTTGAGCAGCAGCCCGATACTGGCCGCAGCTATTCCTTTGCCCAGCGACGAAGCCACACCGCCGGTGATGAAAATATTTTTAGTTCGATTGCTGTTGGAATATGTCATTTTATCCTACCCGCCGAGCATTTTCTCGGCTCTGCTTATATCGGCCGGAGTGTCGATCCCGGAGAACGGCTGATCCACGATCGCGCAATGAATATCGATTCCGTTTTCCAGCGCCCGCAACTGTTCCAGTCCTTCCGCCCGCTCCAGAGGCGATGGCTTAAGGGCGGCGAATCTCTGAAGAAAGTCGGCGCGGAATCCATACACGCCGATATGTCTGTG
The DNA here is from genome assembly GCA_964535765.1 of uncultured Ignavibacteria bacterium. GTDB lineage: Bacteria > Zixibacteria > MSB-5A5 > UBA10806 > 4484-95 > JBBIRK01. The sequence continues at coordinate 11,049 of CAZHVC010000006.1, forward strand.
CCGGGTTCCGACGAGGCGGCCGCTTGCTTCTCCGGTATGGGAGGCCGAAAATGGTATCGGGCTGCGCGAAAAATAAAGCGCTTTTCCATCGACATCCAGCACGACCTTTACGACATTGGGATCGTTGAATTCGGCCTCGCTTTCGATTCTGCAGCAGGCGCTGCTCATCAAGGCCTTATCGTTTTCGCCAAGTTTGCTGACCACGGCATCGATAACCTCCGGACGGATCAGCGGTTCGTCGCCCTGAATATTGAGCACGATTTCAGCCTCGATATTCCGAGCCGCCGCCGCCACTCTGTCGCTGCCGCTGAAAAAAGCCCCCTCGATCATGACCGCCTCGCCGCCATGATCGGCCACGACTTCGAAAATCCTCGGGTCGTCGGTGGCCACTATCACCCTTTCCAAAAGATTTGACTTTCTTGCCTGATTCCATACCCGAACGATTATCGGGATTCCTCCGAGCAGCGCCAGCGGTTTGCCCGGAAATCGGCGAGAGGCGTAGCGCGAGGGTATTATTCCGATCGCTTTATGCACATATAATATTACTACGGCGCTTAATCTTTGTCAATATGGATACCTCTTAGGATTCCCTTTCCGGCAGCCAACCGCAGAGACTACGGTGGTGATGGCGAATCGCCGTCCTCAATACTGTCGGGGCGGCGTTCGATCGGCGTGGCTGTTTGAAAATCGACCGTTTCTACGGCGACTTAATTATCGTGTATCCCCTGCAAAATCCAGCGGCGTATCGAATAAATATCGTTTGGCGGCAACGGCTGTCCCCCCAGCGGCATTCGCGGTTGGATCGTCCCCTCGATCCGTTTGACCAGAAGACTGCTGTCCGGCATACCAGCCCGCACCACCGGCCCCGAATCGCCGCCCTGCATGAGCGAGGCGTAGTTGTCCAGTGTCAAACCTCCTTGATTGCCTCCGACATGACAGCCGCTGCAGTTGGCATTGAAAATCGGCTGGATATCCCGCGAAAAATAAACGACCGTATCGGCCTGGTTCCCGGCTTCGGTTATCCTATCGCCGAAATCGGAACAGCCGATCGACAGAAACAGGCTGATGATTATCAGGGAATTGACTGTTTGTCGCATCGGAATTACTTAGAAAAAAAAGTGCAATTGGCCGTCGTAAACGAAATATCCGCTATGTTTTCCCCGGGCGTCGACTTCATCGTAATAGCGGAACAGCGGCGCTATCTCGACGAATCCTATCGGGAAATAATGCAAACCGGCGCTATAGCGCGTCAGCGACCCGCTCTTGACATCCATGTTCGGATCGTAAAAATCGTATTGCGCCTTGAGCCAGTAACCTCGCTTTATCTCCCAAGCCAGTTCCTGCGACAATGCCATAACCAGACTGTCCGAACCACCTGAGCGCACCCCCAACAAACCGATCTCGCCGATTAACACCAGCTGGCCGCTCTTCAGATAGTAAAACGGACCATACAGCGAAACCTTGGCGGTCGGCCTTCGATTGTAATAATACGATCCGCCTAATCCCAGCCCTGCTCCGGCGATATTCCGTCTCAACTCGACCCGGGTCGCCACCGCTTTGCTTTTGTTGTCATCGAAATTGCCGGTTGAACCGTTGAATACCCCGATTGACGCAGAAAAGTTATGCGGCAGCACCCCGAACTCGATCCCCGTATCGTACGCTCCGGGCCGCCAGAGCAGCTTTTCCCTGACGAAGATCGTATGGTCGTCGGCATACCAACCGTAAGCCGGTTGAAATTTGCCCGCCTTAAAATACCCTTCCCACGGCAGTATATAAGCCAGCCCATAAGCCTCGAATCCCGAATACAAGCCCCGGTTTAGGGTGGCCGAGAATCGTTTGTCTAATTGCGCCGTAAGGTAAAAGTTCCCCTCCATCTGAAAAAAAGTCGATTGTTCGGTGTTTTCATTGTAATGATAAAGCGTTCTGATATCGGCGCCGACCGCCAGACTGCTGGAAATCTGCGGATCGAACCGACCGATCTCCTCGAAACCGACCGTATGGGCGGCCATTTCCGTCTGAGCGAAATACTGCGCCCCGAAAGCGTTTCTCATCCCGCCGCCGTTCGGGCTGATATGGCAGAGATTGCATTTTTGCTCGACTCGGGCGGCGAATCTCGGCAGCGCAAAAGCAGCTCCGACAACAACCACCGCCATGATGACTGCGCCTGCAAAATAACTTTTGCTCGCCATCGGCCTCCAATCCGCAATTTAGAATCTCGATATTTTTTTGTAACCGAAATAATATCCGTTTGGTTTCGGCCGAATTTCGGCGGTGAGTTGTTATTTGCGCATGATCTTGCTCCGCCGGCCAAGCCATTTGTTTTCTTGATTTCCAGCAATCCCTTGCCTTACCGGTCTTTTTGTCGTATAAATTGAAAAACTTTCGGAACAGCGGATTTTAATTAGGGAAGTGTTTTATGGAAAACGATGAATATTTTATGCAGGAGGCCATCAATCAAGCCCGGCGCGGCCTGGCTGAAAGCGAAGTCCCCATAGGTGCGGTGGCGGTAAAAGACGGACGCATTGTCGCCTATGGCCATAATCGTCGCATTCAAGCGATCGATATCACCCGCCATGCCGAAATCGACTGC
>CAZHVC010000007.1:0-13511 GCA_964535765.1 uncultured Ignavibacteria bacterium
CATCGTCAAATCCCGCTGGCCATGCAGCTCCCGGTAGGATTTGCCGGTGAAATCGAGTTTGAGAAAACGCTGCACGGCGTAATCGGCGATATCGGCGGTGGCGATGAACGGTAGCGGCAGATTGGCCAGCTGCGGTGCGCCCATTATCCCTTTGGTCTTGATCGTATCGATCTGCCAGAAGAAATTCTCCATGAAAAATCCGGGGCGCAGGTTCAATACGGCCACCCCGTCGATAGCGTTCAGCCGCTCCTCCTGGTCGTGAAGCCCGAGCACGACGCCGCTGCCGTAGCCCATATGGGCGCCGATACTGCTTAAATTGATCACGTGCGATACTTCCGCCCGCTCGATCGCTTTGGCTATCGAGTCGCCGATTTTGTTTTGATAGCCGCGGAAATCCCGCGCCGTATAATCGGGGGGAATCATGCTGTAAACTCCACTTGCCCCGCGGAAAGCGGCGGTCAAAGCTTCGCTGTCGTTGAGATCGATTATTTTACACTCCGCTCCGCTGTCGATAAGCGATTGCACTTTGGTCTGATTTCTGGCTATGATCCGCACCTTTTTGCCTGCCTTAAGCAACTTTGCGGCTATTTTCGATCCGGTGTTTCCGCCGGCGCCGGTTATAACGAACATAATTGCCTCCGATTGTTTCGATTTATTTCAATTCACGGTTATGTGTGAAAACTTGGGCGGAGACGGTCAAGTTCCACGGCCGCGGACACTGCCGGGACTAATCGATCGAAAAATTCTTGACAAAAGTCTGAACTTATGCAAAAAAACCAAGCAAAACCAACCCACTATCAGGAGGATCTAATGGCCTGCAAACCCAAGGCCCCGGCGAAAAAGAAAACCGCCAAGAAAAAAACGAAAAAGTAGCGGATCCCCCAACAGCTACCGATATGGCCGGACTCTTTCTCCGGCCATTTTTGTCGGCACACGGCCGGCGGACGGTTTCACCGTCTTGATATCGCTGTCGTGGCGCACTGCCGGCGGAATTGCCCGATGGAATTCGCCGCAAACGGACGCTGAAAGTTCTCCACAGTCATTTCACTTCCGAAGTGCAGTGGGGACAGCGGGTGGCCTTTATCGCTATGGTTGAAAAGCAATAGGGGCATTCCTTAGTCATAACCGCTGGTGCCGCCGGCTCGGTCGCCCGCTTGAGTCTGTTTATTTGTTTCACCAACATGAAGATTACGAATGCCACGATCATGAAATTGATAACCGTGTTGATGAACAATCCGTAATTGATCGTCGCCGCTCCGGCGTTTTTTGCGGCCGCCAGCGATTCGTAATCGGTGCCGCTAAGGCTGATGAACAAATTGGAAAAATCGACTTTGCCGAGAAGCAGTCCGAACGGCGGCATCAGGATGTCATTCACCATCGAGGTCACGATCTGTCCGAAAGCGGCGCCGATTATGATCCCGATGGCCATGTCCAGCACGTTTCCGCGCATGGCAAAATCTTTGAATTCCTTGAACATCTCGACTCCTTTCATATTTGCCTGTCGATAATATGCCGATAATTTCATAATCGGCCGTTGCGGTTTTTGCAAATGGAATTATCAGACTAAAGGGAATTGCGATTGATGATTCCCGGTGCGGTTCCCGAGACTGTTTTGGCCGAACCATCGAACGGAGTTGATACCGCCGATTCGTTGCAAACGTTCGCTTTGATCGGCCCCGGCCGATTTCCGCCTTCTTCCGCTTCCGGAGACAACTCTCCGCAATCCGTCGATCATTCTGTTCTTTTTCGGCGAATAGCGCGAATTACATCCCGGCTTAAATTGAGTGAAAAATAACTTAAAATAAAGTAGTTTGCAAAAGCATATTATAAATATTGCATATCGTCGGCGGCCGATTCGGCCGAAAAAAAGAAGCAATCCTATGAATCGGTGCTGGCCGCCGGTTCAGCCGCGACGGCCGCGCCGAGGCGCTTATCCTCGACCATTATATGATCAGTCACCCATGATTTCAAAAAGTACAAGATTTCGTAGGCCGAGACGCTCTCGTTCCGCTTGAGTCGCATAAGGTAGCCGACAAGCTTGTTTCGGAAAAGTTCGTGCATATTGACCTGCTGCGCCAGCCTCTTGTGACCGACGCTTTTCATAAAAGCCTCTTCGGTCTGAAAATGAAAATTGGAATAGTCCACCAATTCTTTCAGGATCGGCCCCATTTCCTTGACTGCGGTACCTTGAGCGATTGATTTTTCGATATGACTGATAATATCGAGCAGTTTTTTATGTTGTTCGTCAACCTGGGGAACGCCGATGCTCATGGCATCGCTCCATCGTATGCTGTTCATTGTTTCCTTACTTTGCTAATGACTGTGCGATTTTTAATAAGATATCGGCCGCTTGAATGTCGATCCTTTGCCGCTTCAATCGGCGACATTTCAGAATTGAACAAAATGGGGGGACTGACGGCACGCCGTTCTTGTCGATAAAAATCGGTTCATTCAAATGATTATTTCAGGCTGTTGTGATTTGGCTGCAGCCATCTGGCGATAGGGAAGGTTCCGGGGAACCCCTCCCGGCAGGTATTTTGAATTTTCGTTTTTGCAGCCGTAAAACCAGCAGCCTTTTGCTTACTCGTCCAAATCCGTCCGCTTAATTATATCATTGCAAAAATAAGAGCAAAAACGACAGCGAATCCCGAATGGACGGCGAAAACAAGTTGCCTTTCCGAAGGGCCTCCGACAAATTACGGTCATGAAGTTGCTGGCGATGATTCCCGCGTATAATTCCGGGCCTTTTATCGGTAGGGTCATCGACGAGACAAGTCGGCACGTGCGTGACATTCTGGTGGTGGATGATGGTTCGACCGACAATACGGTCGAGGCGGCGAAAGCCAGAGGAGCGGCCGTCATCCGTCATGAAACCAACAAAGGCAAAGGAGCGGCCCTCAAAAGCGGCTTCGGTTACGCCATTGCCCAAGGATATGGGCATGTGATAACGCTCGACAGCGACGGGCAGCACGATCCGGCCTACATTCCGGCGTTCATCTCGGCTTATGAGGCGACCCGGGCCGACCTAATCATAGGGTCGCGGAAAGCCGATCCCGCCGATATGCCGCTTGACCGGCGCTGTTCGAATTTTTTGACCTCGCTGATACTGTCATGGCTTCTCGGAGCGCCTATCGAGGATTCCCAGTCGGGATTCCGCCTGTTGAACGTGAAAATGCTTGAATCATTGAGATTGACCTCGGATCGCTATCAAATAGAAACGGAAATAATTATCAAGGCTGCCGCGCCGGATTCAAAATCGCTTACGTTCCGGTGAAAGTGGTTTACGGGCGGAATTTCCCCTCATCCATCCGGGGGTTCCGCGATACGTTCAATTGGCTGAAAATGGTGCTTGAGGAGCTGTAAATCAGCCTACGATGCGGCCGTTTGCCGATGGCGAACTCATCGGTCATTCATCCGGCCGTCTATCCGGAAAAGATGCGGCTAAGATGCCCGATATCGAATTTTAAGATAACAAGTCGGTCGGCTGTTTGGTTTAGCCGTTCATGCCATCGATCGAGCCGATCGATTCAGGAAACAATCGCCGCGAGGGATCGGGACAGATTGGGAAAGGCAAACGGGCGGCGAAGATAATCGGCAGTGGTTTCAATTCGACGAATTAAGCTCATTTTCCATCGATTCCTTGACATTTGAAAGGACTCGTTACTACATTTGGCGACGATAAGATGACTATTTTATTGACAAACGACGACGGTTATCAAGCGGAGGGGCTCAAAGCCCTCAGGCGCTCGTTGGGGAATTTGGGAAGAATCGTGACCGTAGCTCCGGATCGCGATCGGTCAGGAGCGTCGCATTCTTTGACCGTGGCGCGGCCGCTGAGGCTCAAGAAGATCAGCCGCGATTTTTACAGCGTGGACGGGACGCCGACCGACGCCGTCATGGTGGCCGTTTACTGCCTTCTCGGAAAACCGCCGGATCTGGTGATTTCCGGGATAAACGACGGTGCCAACATGGGCGAGGACGTGACTTATTCGGGGACGGTGGCCGCAGCTATAGAGGGGACGCTTTTGGGAATTCCGTCGCTGGCGATATCGTTGGTCGGCAACGGCCGGCGCGACTACGGCACGGCAGTCGCTTTCAGCAAAAGAATGGCCCGCGCCGTCATTAAATATGGGCTACCCGAAGGCGTGCTCTTGAATATAAATGTGCCGTCGAGCAAAAAAGCATCGCCTGCCAAGTTCGCCGTCACCAGGCTGGGCAAACGGATATATGAAGATGTCATCACCGAAAAAATAGACCCCCGCGGTCAAAGCTATTATTGGATAGCCGGACGCGTCAAAATCACCGGCCGCGGACCTGACACCGATTACGGCGCTATCGACAAAAAGCTGATTTCGATCACGCCCCTTTCGATAGATACGACCGCGCTTGGATTTATCGATGAACTGAAAAGCTGGAAGCTATAGTTGGGGATAAATAGGCAACCGGATCCCTCTTATATCCGTATCAAGAAAGAGAAAGGGCGGCGGCGAAACGAAACCGCCTCATGATTTCGTTAGGAAAGTCTTGAATACTGGGAAAACGGATCGGACGATGCAGCCGTATGGATTGGAGCAAGGCCGATGGTGAAAAAGATACTGGTGCTGCTCTTCGCGATTCTGGTGATCGCCTCGGCCGTCTACTCCCTGCGCGACCAGCGGAAGGTCACCACCGTTTCGAATAAGGCGTTGAAAGCTTATATCGAGGGGGAATCGCTGCAGGGCAAGCTGTATTTCCGGGAAGCTATCGAACAGTATCAAACGGCCGTCGAATATGACTCCAGCTTCGCCATGGCCTATGCGCGCCTGGCCTATCTCAATCAAGTATTCCTGAATCAAAAGGAAGAGGCTCGCAGATTGATCGAAAAAGCCGTCGGTTTTTCCGGGCGGATCAAGGACCGCGAGAAATTGATTATCGAGGTTATCAGGGCTGATATCAACGGCGATTCGGAAAAATCGATCAAGTTGAAAGACGAATTGCTGGCCAGATTTCCGGATCTTTTCGAGGCTCATCTTTATCAGGCCGAGCGTTTCCAGAAATCTCAGGACTGGGATAACGCAATCAAGGAATACAACCGGATACTGAAACTGGACCCGAATTACGCGCTTGCCTACAATATGCTGGCCTACCTGCACTATTTCAAACGGGATTACGATCAGGCGGTCGATTATGTGAGAAAATACGCCGAGATCGCCGAGGGTCAGGCCAATCCCCATGACTCATACGGTGAAATCCTGATGAATATCGGCAAATATGATGAGGCAATCGCCCAATTCAAGGCCGCCAACAAGATCAAACCCGACCTTTTTTTCGTGCTCATGCATCTGGGCAATGCCCATAGTCATATTGGGCGGGTGCGCGATGCGGTCGGCTATTACCGAAGAGCCCGCGATCATGCCTTGAGCGAATTCCAGAAACTCGAATGCGATAGGGCGGTGGGGCGGACCTACTTTGCCAACGGCTTTTATTCCCGGGCGGTGGCCGCCTTTGAGGATCTTGCCGCGAATAATCCGGCTGCCGTTCCGATTCAGCTCGATCTGGCTGCTCTGTATGCGCTTTTGAACAACGTAGGCAAAGCGGAAAATAGCCTTGCGGAAATACGAAAGTTGATAGCCGAGGGCAGGGCTGTCTTGTGGGGCGATGACCCCGTGCTCGAACGCAAAGAATACGACATGGGTATTCTCTATCTAGAAGCGCTGATCGCCTGCGCCAGAGGAAATTACGATACCGCCATCGTGAAATATCAAATGGTTGTCGAAAAAACACCTTTGCCGGCCAAAATCTGGATGCGTTATTTTCTCGGCCAGTGCTATTATAAGAAGGGTGATTTGGTCCGCGCCCGCGATACCTACCTATTGAATTTCGCCGACAATCCCAATCACGCCCGGACACTTCTGGCTCTGGCCGATGTTTACGAGTCGCTTCGCCAGCCGGAACAGCAGAAAGAAGCCCTGCTGCGGTATTTATCGGTTATGTCGGGCGCCGACGAGGAGATCCCGGATCTGCTTCAAGCCCGCCGCAAACTCAACAAGCTGATCGGCGCTTGAGTTTACCGCCCGCCGGCGCTGCAAGATTTCGCAGAAAGCCGAATCTCGGTTGAGGGGGATTCCCGACAAATAATGGCTTGACACTATTGCTGACTTGTCTATATTGACAAGTCGATGTCCCCATCGTCTAGCCCGGTCTAGGACACCGCCCTTTCACGGCGAAAACAGGGGTTCAAATCCCCTTGGGGACGCTTCGCTGAGCTTCCTTTGCCATTGACGGGCGTCCCCGGGGATGTTACTGTTTCTGAATAAGTGGCATATGAACAGCTACCACCTAATCATAGCTTTTTCGTCCGTCTGGCTGTGTGCCGAGATCGCGCTTGCCCGATACAGGCGGTCGAAAGCAAACAGCGCCGCCGGACATGACAAATCATCGACGAGATGGTTGTGGATCGTCATAATCACGGCGGTTACGATTGGCGTTTACACCGGCGTCAAGGGAATAGGACTGATCCGGCCGCTGCTTTACCTTGCGCCGTTTGTAGGGTTGATTCTCATCGTGGTCGGCTCAATCGTGAGATGGATCGCTATCCGCACCTTGGGCGGGTTTTTTTACGGTCGATGTGGCCATTTTCGATAACCATCGCTTGATCGACAAAGGAATCTACGGCCGTATCCGCCATCCCTCATATTGCGGCAGCCTGCTTTCATTTCTCGGACTCGGCCTGTTTTTCTCGAGTTGGCTGACTCTGGCGGTGATATTTCTGCCGATATTGTCGGCCTTTCTTTACAGGGTGAAAATCGAGGAGCGGGCGCTGCGGGAAAAGTTCGGTCAGGCCTATATCGATTACGCGGCGCGGACGGCGCGGTTTATTCCGGGAGTCTATTGAAAGGGGGTCGGCCGATCCGTTCGGGTCTTTCACGATTTCAGCCGCTTCAGCGGTTCGAGCGCCCGCAGTATCCGACGATAACAATCCCGCACGGTGTAAAGGTTGCCGGACACCGGGTCGCCGATTTCGACCGGCCCTCGGCAACTTGACAACCCAAGAAAAAAGAGTTTCCCTTTGCTTTCGGGGAAATTTGCTTTCAGCCAGGCGGCATTGGTACGGTCGAAAACGAAAACGACTTCGGCCCGCCGGATCGTCTCCTTGTCAACCACGGTTGACCGGTGATTCTCGATATCGATACCGAATTCGGCGGCGATATCGATCGCCCGCTGATGCGGTTTGCGCCCGGTTTTGGGGTAATAACCGGCCGACTCTACTTTTACCGAATCGGATAGCAGCCGCCTGGCGGCCGCGGCCGCAAACGGACTGCGGTAGATATTGCCGTAGCAGACAAAAAGCAGACTCTGCGCTCGGCGCAGGCGGCCCCTCAAACGCCGACAAGCCAGCCATCTTGCCGGTGAGTTGCTCCGCAGGCAGTCGGCCGACCTTTTCAGCATAAGCCACAGCAACTTGGCCAATTCGACTATCGCCGGCCGTGGATCGTCGATGGCGATGGTGTCGTTGCGCTCTTTGCCAAGGAGGATATTGGCGAATTCGGCGATTACTCTGATATTGTTTTCCGAATTGAATAGCGGGTTTTTCTTGTCGATTTTCCAATTCGCCAGAATCCACTCGAAATCGCGGATCGAGTTTCGGCAATAGATTGAGGTTTTATATTCCTGATTGAAATCCCTGACCCGTTGGCAACGCATCAGATATAGGAATCTTGGGAAATCGGCTCCGGCGGCGACCGCCAGCGGTAAGGATCCCCAGAATCTGCCGTTTATTTCGAGGAACCATTTCCGCCCGCCGTCGGGATCGACTCTGAATTCGGCCATGCCGACTCCGGTATAGGCCATGGCTTGCAGCAGCGGACGCAAATAGGCGATCAGCTCGGGATCGACCGGACAACTTCGCCGATACGAACTGCCGCCGCCGAACGGCGGTTCATGAAGCCGGCGATGCTGGAATGCGAAAAGAATTTCGCCGCCGGAAGCCAAGAATTCTATCCCGACGCCGATTCCTGAAACATGTTTCTGGACGATGACCGGGCCGTGGTCGAGAAGATGCCTTGCCGCAGTAATGAATTCTTTTCGGTCGATCGCTTTGTAAACGTAAAGTTTTCTTTTCAGATCGGTCAGCTCGAAAGAGGTTTTGGGTTTCAAGACAGCCGGATAACCGATCTTGCTTTCGCAATGCCCGAGGTCGTCCAGGCCGGTCAGGACAATCTGCGGCGGCATCGGGACATTCGATTCTTGGGCCAACGTCGCCGTCTTTATTTTATCGAAAGCGATTTCGTAAGCCTCGGGATTGAGCTGGTAAATCTCCGGATAATCGGCGAACAGCCTTCTGTTTTGTTCAAGCGGAGCGCAGGCCTGTTCGTTGGCCGGAATGACCAGATCGTATCTTTCGCGCCGCAGAGCCTCCGTTAGGCTTTCGTACCAATCGGTGTTTTCCGGAGAATAGGGGGGAAGCTGAAGTTTTTTGGCAACATAACGGGAAAAACCGGCTGTTTCCGCGGCCGTTTGCCACCCGAGATGGACTTCGAGTCCGGCCCGACCGAGCGAACGCACGATCGCCAAACAGGTGCGGTAGTTCTTGAAATCGCTTCCCAGCACCAGAACCTTTCCGGAAAGCCGGTCCGGTGAATCGGCACGATCGGTCTGCCGCATCAGGCGAAAAATCTTTCCTGTAACGGCCGCCCCAATCGGTTGTACAGTTCATCGAGAGTCAAAATCGGATAATCGCGATCGAGGGCGTGGCGGATTATATTTTTCAGAAATTCAGCGGGACCGGGGCCGGCACAGCGGTTTTGTGCGAGCTCTTCCTCCGTCATTTTTATCCATTTGGCGGGTGGAAATCGCCGTTTCAGGGCGGCCCAGTAGTCGGCGGTGGTGACATTCATCGCGGTTATCATCGGGTGGGCGCTGATTATTTTCAGGCCGGACGAATCGAACAGCCCGCGGTAAGCCGCAAAATCCCAGCTCAATTTCCATTTGAAATGGATGCCGTCTTCGTAGAAACAGGGAAAGCGCACCATTCCCGATTCGTGAAGAATCGGCGCTAATCCCGGTTGCAGTTTGGTGATCAAATTCGAATCGTACAGGATGCCGCGGCTGAACAGCATATCGGTGACGATCGCCACGTCGAAACAGCGATGAGCTCTAAAGGCTCTGGCATCCGGCACCAGTTTCAGCACCGTGTCGATCACCTCTTCATAACTGTTGCCATGGCTGCTGTTGGGCAGAAAATTGGGATGGATGCCGAGTTCTATCCGATTTTCAGCGCGCAGTTTTTCGATAAGATCGCTTCGATGGGTGACGAAGTAGGTTGGGGTCAGGCCGAATTCATCGTAAATCGTCTGCTGGATTTTCAGGGCCGCTTCGCTGGCCCAATCCATATCCGAGGTAAAACAAAATATCGGCTTTCCCGTGTTCATGACATATCCCGACTATCGCCGTAGGTAAGGATAAGCCGGTGTCGACGGCCTGTCAAGCCGATTGGCCGAAGGCCGCAGGCGGCCACACCCCCATGACCGCGGCAATTGAAAAGGCGGGAAATCTTTTCCCGCCTTTTTCGTCAGGAATAAATGTCGATATGGTCCCTGTTTATTAGTGAGGGGACCGTGGCGGTTCTGACCTCTCCGCCTGATTGATTATGTCAATTCAATGATACGTTCCGGCCCAGAAGCGAGACATTTTCTGCATGATATCCTTTAGGGCCGGGCACCAATTCGAATTGAACCGATTGTCCCCTGGTCAACGTTTTGTAGCCGGAGAGCTTAATCGCGGAATAATGAACGAAAACATCGTTGTTCTGGTCGTGATCGGGAACGATAAAGCCGAATCCTTTTCTGGCGTTGAACCATTTCACTTTGCCGACGACCATACTACTCCCTTCCTGAAAAATCAATATACCCCCGTGAAATTTGGAATAATATGATTGCGGCAATCGAAATCAGCCGTAAATTATGTTCAATCCGGCGGCCGGTCAAGTGAAAAGTGAGATAATTTTCAGTTCGGCGGGTGAACCTTAACTGACCCGCCTTCGTTTTCGGAGATCGAAAAACCGCAACCGTTGGCGCCGTTGGTCGTAGATTTGAGAAGTATTGATGCGGTGACAGGGCAAACTTGGTTTATGGTCGGAACGGTTTTGAAAGAATATGCCCGCCATGTGGGGATGTTTTCGCGCAACGCCCGATTTTTCCTCGGTGGCTCGTTTTTCATGGGATTCTATTTTGCGATCTACTGGACGATGCTGAACCTCTATTTCAAGCAGCTCGGGTTGAACGAAGGGACTATCGGCATGATCAATTCCGTAGGCGCATTCGGCTCGGCTCTGGCCGCCTTGCCGGCGGCGATCGTTATCGACCGGGCGCGTATCAAGCGGGTGATGATTGCGGCCGCCATCGCCACGGCCGTTTCCGATATCATGCTGGTGTTGGTCACCGATATCAGGTCGATCAGCTTCTTCGCCGCTTCGGCGGCCGCCGGCGCCAGCATGCATTTTGTGGCGGTGTCGCCGTTTTTCATGCGGAACTCGACGGTCGAGGAGAGAACGTATTTATACGGCGTCAATCACGCCCTCGACATGACCGCCGGTTTTTTCGGGGCGCTCATCGGCGGCTATATCCCACGCCTTTTGACCGGATTCGGTGTTCCCCTGATAAATGGCTACCGGGCGGCGTTCATGACCGGAGCCTTGATGGCGTTCGTATCCGTAGGATTTTATTCGAAACTGACCTCCGACCGGCCTATTCGGAGCGGACCGTTCAGCCTGGCCGACTATACTCGCACGAGTAGTTGGCGAAACAGTTTCCGCCTTTGTTTGCCGAATATCCTTATCGGGCTGGGCGCCGGATTCACCATACCGTTTCTCAATCTCTATTTCGCCGGACGATTCGGTCTTGATTCTTCGGCGATAGGCAGGATTTATTCGGTCGCCCAGATATTCACGGTGATCGGCTTTCTGGCCGGTCCGGCTCTGGCCAAACGGTTCGGCCTGGTGCGCACCATCTCCTTTTCGCAGCTGGCCTCGATTCCGTTTTTCCTGATTTTGGCGTATTGCCGGCAATTGGCGCCGGTGATCGTCGCCTTCTGGTTCCGCAACAGTCTGATGAACATGGCCTCGCCGCTTTTCAGCAATTTCGCCATGGAGAAGACCGAACCGGAATATCATGCCGCAACCAACAGTCTGCTGATTTTGTCCTGGAACGTGACCTGGATGATTTCCACTTTTCTCGGCGGAAAGATTATCGAGGTGCACGGTTTCGTGCCGGTTATGCTGACGACGATCGTTCTTTATTTCGTGGCCGCCGTGGTCACCCTCAAGTTTTTCGCCGGCGACGTCCGAATTGGGAAAACATCAGGCGGACCCGCTCGATAAGTTCTCCGCACGACTTGCAGTGGCCGCCGCCATCGCCGCTTATAGAATTCCCCAAAGCATAGGTTGCCTCCGACCATTTAGACTAAGGCGCAAGTCCAATTCCGATAAATGATTTCCGGATGATAGACAGGTGATGGGCCCCACCGGCGGATTTACGGATAATCTCCGTAAAAAGGAGGCCCATGAAAATCATCTATCTTGATCCGCTGATGCTGGCGGAGATGGCCGGCGCCAAAAGCGAGCCGGAGAATGATCCGAAGCTCGAAGAACTGCGGGATAGCGTAAGAAACGCGGTCCTTGCGCTGGAAAACCCGGCCAGGGAAATAATGATCCGGCTGCATTTCGAACGAATGGATGTATCAGCCGTAGCGGACGAATTAGGCCTTACGCCGGAAGCCGTCGTTCGGATCGGCCGGGAAGCATTGCTTATTCTAAAATGCCGATTGCGGGAGGCGGTCGGCCAACGTTGGCCGAAATCGTCCGAAAGTGCGGGAACTTGCCCGATCTGCACCCATCCCAAACGAACGGAAATCGAACGGATCGCCTCGGCCAAATCCGACGACGAAAGCTGGGGAAGCGTCAATCGTAAGCTCAAGAAAAAGATCGGTCTGATATTCAGACCGCCGATGATCTTGATCAATCACCTTAAATATCACCGGGAGTCGAACAATGGCTGAAGATCGTCATTATTATCAGATTCGGGCGGGATTGAGACTGCGGGATAGGATCGATAGAATCAGAAAAAAATACAATCTCACCGGAGCCGACACAATCCGGACCTCGATCGAATTGGGATCGCAGATTCTCGAAAAACTGCTCGAATCACGCAAAGAGATGGTGGATACCTATATCAAGCTCTTGAAAATGGATTCGCGGAAAAACGACGGAAAGCCGCAGATGCCGGCGTAATTTCAGTGCGAGGCGGCATGGCCGGCCGGCTGTAGGAGGATAGTTTCATATCAAAAAAGCCGCCGGCGGCTGCTATCCACCGGCGGCCGAAATGCCGATAACACCAAACTTATTTGCTTAACATGGCCAGATCGATATATGCCTTATGGACGATCTCGAAAGTGCGATCCATCATCGCCTTATCGTTCTTGCTGATTGCTGCGCCGAAATCTTCGACGGCTTTGACAAGCTCTTTCCGCTTCTTCTCAAAAGCCTTTGTGTCCGTCACCATTTTGTCGTCGATCTTTATCTTGGACAAGGCCATGGCTTTGGCTTTCAGTTCAGGATAGTTCTGTCGGACAAAATCGTAATCTTTTTCTTCATCGCCCTCGAAACCGATAGCCATGGCCAACGGATGCATGGCTTCGTGGAATTCATTGAGCTCCTTGCATGATTTCAAGGTTGCGCAAAGATGTTCGTCGTTTTCGCCTTTTTCCACAGCCGCCGTGGAGACGGCGTCCGTAGGCTTATCCGTTGTCTGGGGGATCTCCGCAGCAATAGGCTTTTCCGATTCGGCGCCGGAGATGACGATTTTAGGAGCGCTCTTTTCAACGCCGGATTCGACGGCCTTATCGTCTCTTACGGGGGAATAACCGGATTCCGTTTTGGCGCCGGCGGCAACTGTTTCCTCGGAGGCCTTGTATCCCAGATAGGTGACGACTTTGATCATCTTCTCGGTACCGACGAGGCCGTTGTCATAGACGATCGAGGCGCTTCCCAAAGCCAACGAGACATCGACGCTTTTGACTCCCTCGACCTTATCCAGTGCGGCTTTGATTTTGCCGGCGCAACCGTTGCAGGTCATGCCGCCTACCTTGAGGATGCAGGTCTGGTCGGCGGCCAAAGCCGCTGATACAATAAACAAAACCGACAGAATTACTGCCCTTTTCAATACTCCTCCAATCTATTCGCTGAATTTATTTATTAGTCAACGTGAACAGTTCATTAACCGTTTTACCGAAAAATTTCGATAACTTGAGGGCCAGCAACGTCGAGGGGACGCTGGTCCCTTTTTCGATCGAAATTATGCTCTGCCGGCTAACGCCGATCAGGTCGCCCAATTCGGCCTGAGATAAATTCTTCTTCAGGCGATATTCCCGAATCCTGTTTTTCAATTTCATGCCCGCAAAATTAGGGGAAAAAAGCTCAAGGTCAAGAAAAATTTGACGAAACCACTTGACAAGTGTATATATGTTCACTATATTTA
>CAZHVC010000008.1:0-13259 GCA_964535765.1 uncultured Ignavibacteria bacterium
GCCGCAGCCTTTGCATTTCGTCCATACCCCGTCCGGTATATCCTTTCTTTCGCCCCCCGCCAGATCGCGCGATTTTTTCCGAAACCATTCCATCAGTCGATTTCCTTTACCATGACGATGGCGTCCTCCGTCGGATTGTGGTAATATAGCCGCCTTCTGCCTAATACCCGAAAGCCGAATTTCAAATACAGCCGGCGGGCCGCCTCATTGGAATCCCTTACTTCAAGGTAAATTTGGCGAATTCCATGCGAATGCGCAAGCTCTATAATACGCCTCATCAACAGGCTACCGTAACCGCGCTGCTGATACTGCGAATCGACCGCCAGATTGCCGATCTGCAACTCGTCGGCGGCAAGGTAAAGGCTGGCATAGCCGATCACTTTCCCGTTCAGCCGCATGACAATGGGGTATGCATTGGCGGCATCGAGATCAGAAGCAAACGCCCGGCGCGGCCAGGGATCCCGAAAAAGATCATTCTCTATCGCCGCAACCTGATCCAGATCATCGGCACTCATTCGCTTGAATAGCGGTTCCACCGGATGAAGATCTCCCTCAATGCCTTAAATACAAAGGTGAGCAGGTTCCAATGTCCAGATGTCGGTTGTTTTTTATATCTTCCTCACCGCACACAGCGGCTTGCAAGGCAAGATTGAAGTCATCATTGATGATATATATGATTTCGCCGAATCGCTCCTCAAATTGCGGTTTAAGCTGAGAAGGCCCGCAGAAAACCGGATCCATCTCGATCAATTCATCCAGACTTTCCAGATTTCCAATATTATCCGGGCTCAGTCTCACTGTCTGCGGAGCGCGGCATTCGAAAACCGCCCAATATATTTCGTTCCGCTTGGCGTCCATAACCGTGACTACTTTGGATTGTATCGAGGTGAGACATCGCGCCATGGCCGCCAAAGTCGACATGCCAGCCAAAGGGATATTCAGCCCGTAGGCGTAGCCTTTGGCAGCCGCCAGACCTATCCTGACTCCGGTGAACGATCCCGGGCCGATCGTAACAGCGACACCGGACAAACTCGACAACGATAAATCGTGGTTCGATAAAAACCGGCCGACTTCGTTTTGAAGAATTTCGCCATGTTTAAGACCTGGATGGCTCAAGCAATTGGCGATCAGCCTCCCCTCGACCACCACGGCCAAGCCAAGACTTGTTCCCGATGTATCAATTCCCAGCACCATTGATTTTGCTAATCCTGATTGTCCTGGTATCGGTATCGGTTATCTCAAAAAATATGTCGTAACGGGCGTTCGGCAGATTTCCGGTCGCTTTTTCCGCCCACTCGACGATGACGATGCGCTGCGAATCGGGTAGTTCATCCCAGCCGAGCTCCTCGAGATTACCGCTATAGCGATAGAGGTCGATATGAACCACCTCTTGATTCCCCGGATAATAATTCACCAGTGTAAACGAGGGGCTATGAGCCTCGATCCGACATTTCAGTCCCCGGCAAATCCCCCGGGTGAAGGCGGTCTTTCCCGACCCGAGCGGCCCGATCAGCGCCAGAAAATCGCCGCCTTTCAAATCCTTGGCGAACGCCTCACCGAATTGCTCGGTTTCCTGTTCGGAATTTGCCAGCCAGGTGATCATGTTTAAGGCGCAATTCAAGCCGACGGGAAACTATTTTCCGTTGAGAGTGACTACCGGCAGGATCACTTCGTCAAGGGTGATTCCGCCGTGTTGAAAGCTGTTTCTGAATTGGCGGCGATATTCGGCCATGTTATTCGGGTACACGAAATAGTAATCTTCCCGGGCGATCACGTAAGTAGTAGCCAGGCTCCATGTCGGCAGACGATATTCTTTAGGTTTTTTTATCAAAAAGGATTGTCGTTGATCGCAATTGAGATTATCGCCGAACTTATAGCGAAGGTTCGTGGATGTCTCCCTTTTACCGTGAATTATCGAACCGCGGGTGCACAGCACCGAACCATGATCGGTTGTGATGACCACCACTGCTTCCGTTTTAGCGAGTTTCCGCAGCAATTCGAACAGATGAGAGTGTTCGAACCAGGATTTCATCAAGGATCGGAAAGCGGCCTCGTCCGGGGCGATTTCCTGCAGGATTTCCGATTCGCTGCGTCCGTGAGACAGGATATCGACGAAATTGTAAACCAGCGATAACAGCGGCGACGACGAGTAACTGGAGATTTTTCGGGCGATATTCTGGCCTTCTTCGAAATCGAGCACCTTGATATATTTTGCTTCGCCCGAAAGTGAAATTCCAAGTTTCTTGATCTGCCTGTCCAGCAGTTGTCGTTCATTGCGATTGCGGCTGTACTCGCTGGCCGCCTGGGCCCAGAGTTCGGGGAATATCTCGGCCACTTTGTCGGGAAATTCTCCGGAGAATATGGCGTTTCGCGAAAAAGGGGTTGCCGTCGGAATTATCGAATAGTAATAGTCGCGTTTAACGTCATAGTACTCCGCTATGAGCGGTTCGATCATCAACCATTGATCGAGTCGCATGCAATCGATAACGATAAACACGGCCGGTCGATTTTGCTTCAAATGAGGGGCAAGGTATTCTCTGACGACGTCGACCGACAGATGCGGCTTTCCTCCTTTTATCCAGTTGAGATAATTTTTTTCGTAAAACGGAGCGAACAACGCGTTGCACTGCCGCTTTTGATCCTGGTGGGATTGCCGCAGACCCATATCCTTGAAATTCTCGACCTCAAGATCCATCTCCGAAAGCTTGACATGAATGTCGATCCAATCGTTCCAATCGAGCGAGGAGTTGATCAGTGTATTTATCCTGTTGAATTCCCCGACGAATTGCCTGGTCAGATGCTCTTCCTGTATTCGCCTTTTGTCGAGGATTCTTTTCACAGCCGAAAGGATTTGACCCGGATTGATCGGTTTTACAAGGTAATTGTCGATCTTTCGGCCGATCGCCTGATCCATCAGCTTTTCTTCTTCGGATTTGGTCACCATGATTATCGGCACGTTCGGCCGAATGTCCTTTATCTCCTCCAACGTGGAAAGGCCGTCACGCCCGGGCATCATCTCGTCGAGCAGAATAAGATCATAAGCGCGGTCCTTGACCATCTCTATAGCATCATCGCCGTTGGCGGCGGTATAGACCTTGAACCCGTGCTCCTCGAGAAAAATTATATAGGCTTTCAACTGATCGATCTCGTCATCAACCCACAGGATATTCCTCTCACTCAAAGCGGCAACTCCATCGTAAAAGTCGTTTTCACGTTCGGGGCGCTTTCAGAAAGCCATATTCGGCCCCTATGATACTCCTCGATTATTCTCCGCGCCAACGTCAAACCCAGCCCCCAGCCTCTCTTTTTGGTGGAAAAACCGGGACTGAAAATATGCTTCTGGATCGAGGGAGCTATCCCTTTTCCATTATCGGAAACGCTTACGGAAATTTTCTTGTTTCTGCATTCCACTTTTATTACTATCTTTCCGGTTCGTGGATCAACTGCTTCGAGCGAATTTTTTATGAGATTTTCGATAACCCAGGCGATCAATTCCCTATTGATATTTATATCCGGAACGTCCGAATATTGTTCGATAATTTCCACTCCCTTGCCGGCCCCCGGCAGCCGCATCCGGAAATACGCCACCACTTCCTTGATCGGTTCAAGTATATTGGTGGCTTCAAGTTCCGGCGTCGAACCTATCTGGCCGAATCGGGTGGCGACGCGGTCGAGCCGTTTGATGTCGGATTCAATGCGGCTGATTATCTCATCGAATCCAAGCCCCGTCGATTCGTCCGGCAGTGAAAAATCCGACCGCTTGAACTTTCTTTTTAACAATTCGGACCAGCCCATTATCGAAGACAGCGGGGTTCCCAGCTGGTGGGCTGTTTCCTTGGCCATGCCGATCCAGATCGAGCGCTGTTCGGAACGTTTGATATTCCTAAGCCCGATATATCCCACCAGAATGAAAACGGCGATGACCGAAAATTCGATAAAGGGTATGAACTGAAGCTGTTTTATCAGCCGCGAATCCCCAAAATGTAAATAGTGAATGACCGTTTTTTCGGGGCCGAAGTAGATGGGCACCGGATCGTTGTCGGCATCCATTCTCGCCAGTTCTTTCATCAGCCGCCGATTGGTTTCCTCGGGTCCGCTATTTTCGGGAATCCCCACTGTCCAAAACATCGGCTCGCCCGCCGGAGAAGTAACGATTATGGGGAATGTGGCTTTCCTGATGATTTCCTCGAATATGAAATTTATCTCGTTTCCCGATGTCGCCTCGCTGGCCGCATACTGCCAGAGCCGGGCATAGGCCCTGCTTACCCGGGCGGCGTCCTGTTTCAGGCCGGTGACTATCACCTGGTTATAATAGACGAAAATTACGATGACAATCACCATGCTGAAGGCCAGCGCGTTGGTGAACACCGAACTCGAATTGACGATATTCTTGACTTTGCGGATAATGTTGCGCCTCGTCGGCCTAAATCGGCTCGAGCCGATCCCGGTTATTCATATACGGCCTCAAAGCCCCGGGGATGGTTACCGAGCCGTCATCGTTCTGATAATTCTCCAGAATCGCAATCAGTGTCCTCGGCAAGGCCAGACCGGATCCATTCAGAGTGTGGACGAACACCGGTTTTGCCCCTTTTTGGGGACGGTAGCGAAGATTCATTCTTCGTGCCTGAAAGGTTTCGAAATTCGAACACGAGGAGACTTCCAACCAGGTCTCCATACCTTGCGCCAGAACCTCCAGATCATAGCATTTGGCGGCGGCGAAAGAAAGATCTCCCGTGCACAACAGGTTGACCCGATAAGGCAGGTTCAATTGTCGCAGCACTTCTTCGGCGTCCGCGACCAATCGCTCGAGTTCATCATATGACGTCTCCGGCTCGACGATTTTGACCATCTCCACTTTGTGAAATTGATGAACGCGGGTTATGCCGCGCACTTCTTTTCCATACGAACCGGCCTCGCGCCTGAAACAGGGCGAAAAAGCGCAATAATAAAGAGGCAGGTGTTCGGCGGCCAGAATCTCGTCGGCGTGCATATTCGTTATGGGGACCTCGGCGGTGGGTATGAGATAGAAGTCGGAGTCGGCCACTCGATACATGTCTTCCGCCAATTTGGGCAATTGCCCCGTTCCTTTCATGGCTTTTGATCCCACCATGTACGGTATCATCACTTCCCGATATCCCTGTTTGCCGACATGCAGATCGAGCATGAAATTGATCAAGGCCCTCTCCAATGACGCCCCCTGGCCGGTCAGAGCATAGAAACCCGATCCCGACAGTTTCACGCCTTTGGGGATATCCAGGGCGCCCACGATTTCGCCGACCTCCCAGTGCGGTCGCGGTTTGAACGAAAACTCACGCGCAGTTCCCCAGTGGCGGACTATCCGATTCGATTTTTCATCCGGACCTACTGGAACATCGGGATGCGGAATGTTGGGCACCCTCAGCAGGGCTGCGTCTAATTCTTCTTCCTTGGCTTTCAGTTGTTCGGCCAATATCTGGATTTCTTCGGCGACCTGCCTCATCCTGGCGATTGGTTCGGCGACGTCCTGATTCCGTTTTTTGGCGGCCGCGATATCCAAATTGGCCTTGTTCCTGCTGGCCTCCAGGGCCTCTTTTTTGCCGATAAGAGAACGTCGCTGCTCATCCAGCTTCAGGATAAGGTCGACATCGACATTTTCGTTTTTGTTTCGCGCCGCCTGCTTGACGATTTCCGGATTATCCCGGATGAACTTCAAATCGAGCATCTTTATTTTTCCCCTGTATCGAAATGATCAGCGAAAGCAATCCCCTAAAGATCCACCAGATATCGAGTAGTATTGACATATTGCGCATATAATCCAATTCCCTGTCAAAATACTTGTCTCTTTCGGCATGGTGCGCCGGGCCGGTCAATCCCGGCTTGATCAGTTTCCTTCGCCAGAACCCGGGGATCACAACCGAATCTCTTTGGAACTGCGCCGGTGTAAGCGGCAGAGTCCCGACGAAACTTAGATCACCGTTGAAGACCGCCATCAACGCCGGCAAGCCGGGGTGCAAAACAAAATCGTCACCATTGTTTTCTCGCCGCCCACCGAAAGCAGCGAATGTTTTTTCCCGCCCGTCGCGGCCGTAAAACGGCACCCGCACCAAAAAGGGATATCCCCCCAACTTCGATCCGATGAACTTGGCCAGAAAAACGGGACTGCTCAAAATCAATAAGGCCGCGGAAAGGGAGATATCCATCCCCCGTTTCACGATCCATTCCCAAGTTCTCATGAATTCCATCGATATCCGAAAGTAATCGCCACGATAGAGCCGCTCTATTTTCAAACCTTTGAAAAGCGGCGGCGGGGCGCCGGCGACCACAAACTGGTTTTCCAAAAAATAGGATGCGCGGAGGTACTGGGAAAAATCGCTGTAATCGGTTTCCGGCCAGGCAATCACCACCTTCTCGATTCGCCGGGAGCGCAATATTTCGTTCAGGCAGACCGGTTCGCCCAAATATTCAAGCCCGGCCAAATCACTATCGAACCGTTTGCGGCACACATAACCAGCCAGCCTGAAATCGCGCTTGAGCATCGCTATCATCCTGTCGGGCAGGGTCATCGACTCATGAACAAGCAGCGCCACCCGCGGTTGCGATTCCGGCTTCCGATGAATCGCCCTCACAACCAGAAAGAGACCGTATTTCAGAATAATGTTCAATATTATCAGCAAACCCGCGTAGAGAAATATCGGCAGCGGCGATACGACTATACTTCCTTCGTAGAATAAATTCAGGATAAGGAAACAGACGATGCCCGCCCCGACTATCTTGACCACAGCCACTATATATTGCTGGAACCTTCGATCCGCCCTGATCTCGTATATCCCCATCACCGAAAAGAAAATCACCCAGAATATGCTGATCCACAACGCCGGCGCGATCATCTCCGAGTAGGCCATATAAACGTCATAAGACAGCACTCCCCACCTGTATTTCAGGCTGTAGATCAAATAGAACGATAAATTGATCGAAAACAAATCGAGAATGAAAGCCGCCGTGCGTTCCAAAAAATAAAGGAAATTTCGATATAAATGCACTCCAAGAGCCGAAAGCGCCAGACCCGAAATCAAAAGCAGCAATACCGAAATCTGGCTGTCGTTCAAAATAAAGGCGGCGGTTCCCATGGCGCCCAGAATCAGGTTCAGAACGAGGATGACGATGAATGCGGTCTTCGCTGAAAATATCCAGCGGACCAGCCTATACGGCGAGCTGTCGGGCGCCGCCACTGCCAGAGAGCGGGTTTCCCGAAGTCTCGACAGGCTGACCAGTGAGATATCGAAAATCGGATAGCTGAGAATCAAAAAAGGAGTGGCCAGATAATAAAACGAGCGATTCTCGGCCAGATATATCACGGTCATCGCCCCGAATAAATAACCAAGCAGCATCGCCCCGGAATCCCCCATGAAGATTTTGGCCCGAGGCATGTTAAACCGCAAGAAACCTATCACGGCCCCAACAAGCGCCGCAGCGATAACGGCCAACATCATATCGCCAGATAATATCGCCACCACCAGAAATGCGGTACCGGCGGCGAAACTCATGCTTCCGGTTACGCCATCCATGTTATCCAGAATGTTGAACGAATTCATCATGGCCATGATGAAAAATATCGAGAAACCGAATTCGATCAGAATATTGAATATGCCTATATGCACATCGGCGAATATCACGAACAAGCCGGCCGCCAGGAATTGCCCGGCCATTTTCAGTGTAGCCGTCATACCCAATCGGTCATCTATCAATCCCACCAGCAGTATCAAAGCGCCGCCGACGAGTATTCCCGTCACCGTGCGGGACCAGGTGAATAATCCGGACACGTTCGCCGCCAATACAGAAAGCAATATGGAAAGGCCTATAGCCGGACCGCCGAGAACGGGCGTCGGGTTCTTATGAATTTTGTCTCGATGAGGATTATCGACAATATCAAAAGCCCGTGACACCCTTATTGCCAACGGATGAAGTATCCATGACAAGAAGCAGGCTGAAATCAAGATGGCGGCGATACTCATCTATTTCCGATAATAAGTTATAATATCACGAAGCGTTTGTTCAAGCCTTATTCGCGGCTGGAAGCCGATGAGGTTGCGGGCTTTGGTCGTATCCGGAACGCGTTTTCTCATGTCTTCGAATCCCCTCTCGAAAGCCTTGTCATAAGGAATGCTGACGATTCGAGCGTTGCTGCCGGTGAGCCTTTTTATCATCTCCGCCAACCGACCAATGGAAATTTCATGATCGTTGCCGAGGTTGAAAACCTCGCCAAAAGCCTTTTGATTGTTTATCAAGGCTATCAACGCCGGTGTGATATCCCTCACGTCGCAGAAGCTGCGGGTTTGCCGGCCATCGCCGTAAACCGTTATATCGTGTCCCAGCAAGGCTTGCTTTATAAAGGTCGGAACGACCATTCCATACTGCCCGGTTTGCCTGGGGCCGATGGTGTTGAACAACCTGACAATTACGACCCGTAACTTTTTCTCATGATAATACGCAAGCGACAGAAACTCATCGGCCGCTTTGGAGCAGGCATAGCTCCACCGGCTCTTTACCGTCGGGCCATAGACTGAATCGTCGGTCTCTTTGAACGGCACCTTTTCGTTTTTGCCGTAAACTTCGGAGGTTGACGTCACGAGTACCGGCCGATCGTACTTATTGGCGATTTTCAGGACTGTATGGGTCCCCAGGATATTGGTCTCGATCGTATCGACCGGTCTTTCGATTATCAATCTTACGCCCACGGCGGCGGCCAGATGAAATATCATATCGGCTTCGCTGATGAGATTGTCCATGATGTTTTCATCCATGATACTGCCGACGACAAGCTGAAAATCGGGATTTCCCCGCAGGTGCCTGACATTGTCAAGACTGCCGGTGGATAAATTGTCGATCACCAGAACGCGATAACCCTGTCCGATCAATTCCTCGGCCAGAAACGAACCGATAAAACCGGCGCCGCCGGTGATCAGGGCTGTTTTTTTCTTCTTGGGTGTCAATTCAGCAATATCTCCACTGCTTCTTTCAAATCCCCGGCTATGTAGTCAGGTTTGACATCGAGCGCTCCCGGCTCTTTGCCGGCGTATCCGGTCAGCACGAGGATCGTTTTGGCGCCGATATTTTTGCCGGCCTGGATGTCCGATGATTTGTCGCCGATCATCCAGGATTGTTCAAAGTCGATAGAATGCCTTTGCTGCGCCAGTAAAAATAATCGAGTATTGGGCTTGCGGCAACTGCAATTATCCTCGGGGCGGTGCGGGCAAAAAAGCGAATCATCGATTTTAATTCCCTTTCTGGCCAAATCGTCGAGCAGACAGCGATCGAATTCCGCCGCCTGCCGAATGCTGAAATAACCGCGGCCGACCCCGGATTGATTGGAAACGATTATTTTAAGTAATTGGTCGGGCAGAAGCGATAGCGCCTCCAGCGCACCCGGAATATATTCTATTCGAGTACAATCGTGCTGGAAATGTTTTTCTTTTATTATCACCCCGTCACGATCCATGAAGACCGCTCCCACCGATTTTTTCATATCGTTGCTCATTGACGATATCCGTTGGGTGTCCGTGGCGGCATCGATGGTTGAACTATCGACTCGATTGTTTCGACCGCCTTGCGAGCCTGATTTTTTCTCAAGAATTTTGTCATCACCAACCTGCGCCCGTTTTCCCCCATCGTTTTTCTAAGCTCGCCGTCGGATGCCACTCTCCTGATAGCATCGGCAAAGGCCCCGCTTTGTTTCAGAGAAAAATATATGCCCGTATTGTTGGCCTCCAGCAATGTCCTCAATTCGCCATCGACATTGGTCACCACCGGCAAGCCGGCCGCCATGCCATCGAAGAATTTGGACGGTATCGCGCTTCTGAACAGTTCGCATTCCCGCAAGATCACGAGCATCACGTCGGAACAGCAAATATAATCGATCACCTGATCCATGGGCATATGATCGTAAAAGTCTATGTTCGTCAAGCCGGCGCGGTTGATCTCGGTTTTCAACGTCGCTTTTTGCGGGCCGTCACCGATGAAATTGAATAGTAGATCAGCATCTGTCAATTTCTGCAACTCGGGGATCAATGAGACAATATTCTGGCCGAGACCGACTACGCCGGCATAAGTGATCACGATTTTATTTTTCCAGCCGAATTTTTCCCGCATTGCAGATCGGTCTTTATTCCACAAGATGAAATCCTCGACTGAGCCATTATATACGATATCCGTTTTGCCTTGTCCGCCTCGTTTTTCGATAACGTCTTTCAATCCCGCGGAAATGGTGAAAAGTCGATCGGCGCGATCATAAATAGCTTTTTCAAGGCGGCCGCCCCATTTCAGAAGTCTCGGCGAGGCTACGGCCTCCACCTCTTTGGCCGAATCGGGCCAGATATCTCTAATATCGGCCACGAAACGGGATCGTTTCAACCTCGCCGCAAGCATGGCTCCGAACACGAAAAATATCGGCGGCGAAGAGGCGAACACCACCTCCCTGCGCCGCAGCAATATTGCCGCCAAAAAAGAAGTGCAGGCGAAACTGAGATAATACAGCATTCGTTTGAAATTGTTTTTTTTTCTGAAAGTAAACACAAAGCATCTCAGAATCGAATAGCCGGAATTCTTTTCGCGCCTGAAAAGGCGCCACCTGTCGTTTTTATCAAGAATTCCCGATGGGTAATTGGGGAACTGGCAAATTACGGTTACTTCATGCCCTCGTTCCACCATCGCTTCAACGAAGGCCTTTATTCTATTAGACGGCGCACCCGGTTCAGGGGGGAAATATTGTGAAATCACCAAGATCGTCATCGATTACGCTTCAGCGGGATATTTTGGTTCTGCTATGCCTATTACAGCAACCCGCGATACAGTTCGTCCATACGCGAGGCGTTCTCCCGCCAATCGTATTTTCGCTCCACCGACCGTCGGGCATTGATTCCATCTTCATACCGTTTGTCCCGATTCATTATGTAAAATTCGAGAGCCCCACGCAAGGATTCGCTGTCTCCGGGGATTGTCAACAAACCGGTCACTCCGTCCTCGACGACCTCCGGCAGACCGCCGATATTGGAAGCCACCACCGGCAATCCCGTGGCCATGGCTTCGACGGCAGCCACCCCGAAAATTTCTCCTTCGCCTATCGACGGCATGGCGAAAATATCCATTTCCTTTATATATTCGAACACTCGATCGTTGGGTATTTTGCCGGCGAATTTGACTTTTTCCGAAAGGCCGTGCTGTTCGGTCAGTTTTTCGAGGCTTTGTCTTGAAGGCCCGTCGCCTACGATCAATAGACGCAGATTGTCTCGGTCTCGGCAAAGTTCTGCGAAAGCACGTATAAGCACGTCGATTCCGTATTTGGGAGTCAAATTCCTTACCGTTCCGATCGTTATTATTTCGCGGGGCGGCCTCTGCACAAACTTGAACCTATCGATATCCACCCCGAAAGGTATAATCGTGATTTGACGGGCTCCTTTAAGCAAAAGATCCATCCGCCGGGCAAGTGTCTGGCTGGTGGCAGTGATTCTGTCGGCCGATTTAAGGGCTTTGATAATGGCCAATCTGTGCAGCGGCGTTTTGCGGGGGAACTCGAGTATATCGTCACCCCAGGCCGATATGACCAACGGGTGGAATCCGCTTAAAGCCGCCACCAGACCGCAGCTCGACACATAATGCGCATGCAGGATATCCGGCTTGATTTGATTAATCAGCCGCTTGACTTCGCCGATTTTCAACAGCGGCGAATATCGTTTTCCGCAAGGTATGTATTTCAAATCGATCCCCTCGATCGGCTCGCCTGGGTAGAACGAAATCAGGGTCACCCGATCGCCCATGTCACGAAAATAGCGAACCCATTTGATCGTGTGACTCGACTGAGCGAAACCTATATAGAGCAACTTTCTCATTTCATCGATCGGTTGAGGCTTTTGTTATCGGTCCGGCGGACTGCTAAAAAATGGGTTGTTCTCTCATTTTCGTCTTGCCGACATCATCAGCCGCCTGAGATCGATTCCGCTGATATTGAACAGCGAATCGATTGGGACGGCGGCTGCCGTGCCGAGGATTAAAACGACTGCCAGTAATATCAATTTCGATTCGGGAAGAACGATTTCGCCGACCTTCGCCAATAATAATATTACTACGGATAAAGTCGATCCGGCCATGATACTTCTCAACACAAAGCCAAGGTCTTCGCGTGAATATTTCAAACCATGCCTGTAAACTATAGCGGCTTCCATGACAATAAAAGAGAATATAAACATGGCCACGGTTCCACCGGCCAAGGCCAGAGCCCAATTGCGGTCGATGAAAAGAAGCGCGAACATGACTTTCACGGCAAAGGATATTGCCCGGAATCCCAACAATTCGCTTAGCTTTTTCATGGCATAATAAACTCGTGATTGGATGAAGTAGGCTGAAGCGAAAAACAGTCCGGCAAAATAGAATTTCAGGGCTTTCACCGTTATATCGGTGGAAAAGCTATCGAATCTGCCTCGCTGAAAAATCAGTTCGATTATCTGCCTGCTGAAAACAAGACAGAACACGGTAACCGGAATCAACAGCGCCGCGCTTATGCCTATCGCCCGATGATACAGCATAGCCTGTTTTGTTCGATCACCATCTCTGGCGGCTTCCGCCAGAGCAGGAAAAATAGCCACACCGAGTGATAAAACCAACATCCGAAACGGCATCTGGCTGACCATGCCAGCGTAGTAAATCGCCGACACGAAACCGGCCTCGAGATAAAGGCCGCCGACATACCTGTCAAACGGATCGACCGCCATCCAGATGGTCTCGATCAAAATGCTTCCCCCGAGCAGAACCGGAAACGCGGCTCCGGAATTATCACCTGTCTTCGATTCGGTCGCTCGGTTACGGCAGAGGTAATAGGCGGGAAACATCACCAATAACATCTCGGCAAATGTCCCCATTATCATCGCCGGCACGTAGGTCGCTGCACCCAGAACCGGAAAAAGCGTAATCAACATGACAATTATAACCAGATTGAAGCCTATCGATGCATAGGCCGGGGCGATAAAATGGAAATTCGCTTGCAAATGGCTGGTGAAAACAGCCTGTAAGGCGCGGATCGGAATCAACATACAGAACAAACGCCCGAAAAATATTACCGTGGGTTTCTGCCCGCTATCCAAGCCCTTGGCGATCAATTCGACGGCCAAAGGCATAATCAGGAAAACCACGACCGAGGCAAGCAAAGAGATCAATAGGTTGGTTGTCACAAATGGAGAGCGTAAAAAACCGAGATTAGATCTGTTTGCCGTTCCCGCTTGTAAGTACGGTAT
>CAZHVC010000009.1:0-12638 GCA_964535765.1 uncultured Ignavibacteria bacterium
TTTCATCAACGCCAATCTGCCGGTCGAGGCCGTGGTGGGGATTCTTTGCTCCAACTGGACGCGCGCCTATGGATATTATCTCGATAGAAAATTCGTTTACCTGAATCCGAGCGAACAAACGGTGGTCGATTTCACCGATCCTTCCGGAATCAGGTCGGCTCTGGATAGAAACGGGATCGACCATCTGGTCATCGATCGGCGGGTGATCGGGGAATTCTCCGCGGGTGGAAGATTCGCCGGTGCGGCTTATGTTGACGGTTTTCGGGAGGGTGTCCGAATCCTTGAGCGGATTTGCCTGGAGCAAGGTCGGTTGCTGTTGCAGGAGGGTGATTTCGCGCTTTATCGGCTGACGGCTGGCGGCGGCTAAGGTTCGGTTCCTTTCGCCCGAACGCAAAATGCCGCCGGCCCGAAAACGGTTCGGCGGCATTCTGCTTGGAGGAGGGAGCCTTATTTCAAGAGAAGCATTTTCCCGACCGCCCGGTATTGTCCGGCTTTCAAGGCGTACATGTATAGGCCGCTTGCCACCGGCGAACCGTCCTCGGCCCGGCCGTTCCATTCGATCGAATGAGTGCCGGCAGGATATTCTTTTTCGGCGATTGTTTTGACTTTCCGGCCGGAAAGATCGAATATCTCAAACATCGCCTTTTGCGGCGATCCGAGTGCGAATCTTATTCTGGTTGAGAAGTTGAAAGGATTGGGGTAATTATGGTCGAGCTTTATTTCGTCCGGCAGCAGTGCTTGGTCGTCGATTCCGGCTCTGGCCAGTACCACCACGGTGTCGATATCCGGCACGAGGTCGAGGCCGGTGGCCGTTACGAACATCAACCCGGGATCGACGACCGCCAGCGGCACCAGAATTTCGCCTGCGCCATTGGTGGTTCCCCTGTACATGAATTCACCGGGTTTCCAGACGCAAACCTTCACCCCGCTTGCGGGTCCATCGGCGGTGGCAACCGAAACGGCAAGGGACTGGCTGTCGGGCGTAATCGATTGCGGCGCGCTGACGGAAAGCGGCCGCGGCGGATATTTCCAAACCGTCATCTCCGGATCGCCGAAAAGGTTATGACCATAGCAGATATCGCGGTAAGATGGATAATATATTTTGGATAAGGCCTCGGCCACACCGAGTTGGCAGGCTGAATCAGAATACAGATATTCGAGGAATTTCATCTCCATTCGGTAGGATGCCGATACCCATCCCCAGCGGGTGTTTCCCAGATATCCCACGCCGCCGCGGTCCGGCAGGAAAAGGAACGGTTCCATGAAAGTGCTGTTGGTAAGAAACGGTCCGGGGCGGAAGATCTCCTTATCGAAATCGAATGCGGCGTTATCGCAGCTTATCGAATATTTGATTGAAAACTTGCTCGTCGAATCCTGCCATAAAATAGTGGCCGCCCCATCCTGTTGAACCACGCTGTCGCCCCAAAGATACGAACGCGGGGCATAATTGTAATTCGGCGCCATGGTTACATATGACGAGACATTGCCGTGATTCAGATTGCCGATATACCCCCAACCCTCGTTGATGACTTCGAGAACCCGTTGAGCGGTCGGCTGAATCGGGGAATCGGAACTGCCGCTGGGCTCCTCGGCGCAGCGACCGTAATAGACATTGAAATGCCCCGGCAAGACCCCGGCCAGCGATATATGCTCGTTGAGATCCCGCATCTGATCGGCGGTGATGAATAAAGCTTTGCTGATATAAGCATAATCGCCGTTGCCTGGATTCTGTTCGTAAACGAGCGCTTTGCGCACCCAGTTGGCCGCCTCTTCAGGCCGATCGGCCGGAACTCTGCCGACATAAATTTCCGGGTATAAATCAGGCCGGTCATGGGTCGCCTCACCATAGGTTCCATCGTTGTCGTAATCCCAATCTCCGCTGAGGTCGCCGTAGTAGAGATCGCAGATTTGCTGATTATTCAAAGTGATCGGGTAACTGACGTTGCCCGGAAATGCATAACGGATAGGGATGACGTCTTCGTCGCCGCCCAGCAACACCCAACGGGTGCCGGCCGTAAACGCCTGTTGCAGAAATGATCTCAACTTGGCCGCATTATCAACACCGGGATAATTGGACAATATATCATCTATCAATGCTATTTCGGCGGTGACTCCCTTTTGATTTTTCCAGAACACCCAGGGATAAAAAGCCGGCGCCAACTCGGCGTTGGTGATAAGCAGATATTCGGCCCCGATACCCAAATTCCCCTGACGTCCCAGAACCGGGGTATCGTTGGCCGTCTTTCGGTTATCGATATCTATTTGTTCGGGGTTGATCACCATTCGTCTGAGTTGCTGGGTGCCGATAGCTACCGCCGGTCCGGAAAGCGGCGCCTCGATAAAATCGATTTTCAGGTTGATTTCGCCGGCAAGATAAAGCTCACCGCTGAGCGGCCGGTATTGCACCGGGTTGAGTCTGACCGTCAAAATTTCTTGATTGCCGAATATTCCTTTATCAATCAGCTCGAAATAGCGGCCCGGAAATAGTGCATCGGATCCATAGATCATTTCGTTTTTTCCGGCCGTATTGTTGCCCGAAGGCAAGCCGTCTGTTTTTTGATCGCCCGGATAGGGGGCATAGTCAGCGTATCTACCTATCAGCATTATTTTTGCCGGCACCGCCTCGATCCTGCCGATGGTGGTGCCGACAGGCAGGGCTATTTTCACTACCTTGCAAGGCAACTGCGGCGCACCGGCGATTTCGATTTTTTCGTCACCGGGAAGGGTGGCCAGCAGTTGGTTTTCGCCGCTTATCAATCGCAAATCCGATTGTGGCGTTTGGAAGCTGAAATTAAGCAGGCCGTCTGCTTTCAGGCAGGCGGTTAAGCCCATGAATATTATGAACATAAATAAAAGCGGATGTTTTTTCGAGGCTCCCATTTTCCCCTCCTGACAATGGCTTCAAATCCTCATGCGATTTCGCTGCCGCTATCAAGCAAAGCCGATGCCTGCCCGGTTTTCGCCGGGTTTCTAACTGCAACGGCCGGTTATCCGATTGTCTTGCTATGAGTTATATAAGCGAATGGTTTTGGCGTCGGGCGAGCCTGGCCGGCCGATTGGCCCAACATATGGGCCTAACCCCATAATGCTTGATGTAGGTCTATATCATTTAATTGACTATGGCTTATGGAAATTTTCCCTTGACAAAAAATTAACCTTGTGTTTAGTTTTGCGGTGTAAAGTGGGGGAAAAAGGAGTATTTGCCCTAATGACGGGTTTTATTGGTTCTTTCAGGCATCAAATCGACAATAAAGGCCGCTTGAATCTTCCGGCTAAATTCCGCCGGCCTGTTGGAACCATGGAAACATATATCATTACTCCCGGCCTGAATGGCTGCCTGAACGTCTTTCCCGAAGAAGAATGGAACAAAGCCCAGGAGAAACTTCAAGCTCTCGGACGCAATAATCCCGACAATGTTTTTTTTCTTCGCGCAACCTTATCCAAATAGTTCGTTGTTCAGGCCGACAATCAAGGTCGAATCACCCTTTCGGCATCACTTATCAAAGAAGCCAATTTGGATAAGGAAGCTCTGATTGTTGGCATGCTGGATCGTATGGAGATATGGAATCCGGAGATATTCGCTGCTTATATGAGTGATCACAAAGAATCTTATGAGGAGGTGGCCCGCAAAATCGAGATATGATCTACCGCATATTCCCGTGCTCGCCGAAAGAGTGGTTGAACATCTGAGGGGATGCCCGCCGGGATACTTTGTCGATGCCACTATTGGAGCGGGCGGCCATCTGCAAGCCGTTCATCGGGAGTTTCGAGACCGCTTTAAATACATCGGCTTCGATCTTGACGGCGAAGCCATTGAAAATTCGAGAAAGCTTCTTTATCGCGAGGGTATCAAGGCACAACTGGTGCAGGGGAATTTTACGGAAATAGTCGGCTACATTACAAGAGAGGGAAAACTGCCCATAAGCGCCGTTTTATACGATCTGGGAATCAGCTCCACGCAAATAGACAATCCTGAAAGAGGGTTCTCGTATCTGCACGATGGGCCGTTGCGGCTGGTTTTTGATCCGAAACAAACCCGGACAGCCGCCGATCTGATTCGTGAATGCGACGAGGCGGCCCTGTTTCGAATCCTGCGGGAGTACGGCCAGGAGCCTAAGGCGAAATCGATCGCCAGAGCGATCAAGGCCGAGGGCAGGTCTATCAGCACCACCCGTGAACTGGCCGCGATCATCCGACGAATTGCCGGACCACGACTGTTCGTGAAAACCGCAGCCAGGGTATTTCAGGCATTGCGGATCAAGGTCAATGAAGAACTGGCCAATCTGGAACTCGGTCTTCAAACACTGATACCGTTGGTTCAAAACGGCGGCCGGGTGTTGGTGATCAGCTACCATTCCCTCGAAGACAAAATAGTGAAAATCGTTTTTCGAAAATATTCCGGCAAATGCGTCTGCCCGCCGCGGACGATGGAATGCCGCTGCGGCAAGAAGAACATCGTCAGGATATTGACGGTCAAACCGGAAAGGCCATCGCCCGAAGAGGTGGCTCATAACCCGAGGGCGCGGTCGGCCAAATTGAGAGTGGCGGAAAAAATTGCGGCTTAAAAAGGGTAAAAACCGCCTGTTTCGCAAGGCAAAACGATTTCTGCCGCTGATTTTTTTAATGGCGGTGCTCTGGGTATGGAAATCGACCGTGGCAGTCGACTTGTCGCGGGAACTGACCCAGTTGCGACGTACTCATGATTCGCTGATCGACAAGAACAAACAGCTTGCCGGACTTCTGGAAAAATATCGGTCGATGCCCTGGATTGACAGCTGTGCGGGACAGAGTTTCGGCATGAACACCGATACGAGAAACCGGGATTACATCTATGAAGATTCCCCGACCGAAGAAAACATCGCCGTAAGCAAAAGAAATTACGCCGGTCTTTCCGAAATCTGGTCTGCTCTCGTGAAGGCGCTCCGGGGCTACTGATGACGACAAGGACGCTGAGAAAATTCGAATTTCGCCTGCGGTTCATCAAATATTCGTTGGTTTTCGTCTGGATCGTGCTGGTGGCCAGGCTGATCTGGCTCCAGATTATCGACCACGGCAAGTTCGCCCGGGCCGCCGAAAACCAGCACAACGTTCAGATCGAGATACAGCCCCGTCGCGGGACGATCTATGATTGCCAGCAACGGGTGCTGGCTCAGGATATCGATTCATATTCGTTTTATGTCATACCCGAAAAAATAGCCGATAGGAAAACGGCGGCAAAAAAACTCGAGGCGGTCACCAAAAGCGACGACTGGATCGATAAGTTCGATAAACATCCCCGTTTTCTCTGGGTTGCGCGCAAAACGACCGCCGAAATGCAATACGCTCTGAGTCGTGCCGGCATTCCGACGCTCGATTCTATCGTCGAATCGAGACGGGTTTATCCGGCCGGAGACGTGGCTTTGAATGTTCTGGGGCGAGTGGATATAGACAATAAAGGTATTTCCGGAATCGAGCTGCAATACGATTCGATTCTCTCGGGCAAACCCGGCACGGCGCTGTTGAAACGCTACGGCAAGAAACGAACCTTTATTTTTCATGACGAACTATACAAGAAGCCGGTGGATGGCCTTGATATCGTGCTAACCCTTGATATCGATTTTCAGCAAATCGCCGAGCAGGAATTGAGAGCCGGTTTGGAAAATTACGGGGGAATTTCGGCAACCGCCTTGTTCTTAAGGGCTGGTTGCGGCGAAATAGTCGCCTGCGCCTCGATCGACAGCAACGGCATGCCGGAAAGTCGCAATCGGGCCATTGCCGATATGTACGAACCCGGCTCCACTTTCAAGCTGGTCACGGTGGCCGCAGCCCTGGAATCAGGCGATTACAAACCGGGCACGGTTGTCGATGTCGGCGGCGGAAAATATCGTATTGATGACCGGGTAATACATGACGATCATCCTCATGACAGGCTTTCTGTCGAAGAGATAGTGGTTTATTCATCCAATATCGGGGCGGCCCGGCTCGGACTTAAACTCGGCGATTTCACAATCTACAAGTTAATCAGCGAGGCCGGGTTCATGAAGCGACTATTCGTCGATTTTCCCGGTGAGGCGGTCGGACAGCTTAAGCGGCCCCCCTGGCGGGATCATTATCTGGCCAACGTCTGTTTCGGACATGGTATCAGTGTCACCCCGTTGCAAATGACGGTTCTTTACGATGCGATCACGTCGGGAGGCAAAACCAGCCAACCGTATTTCGGCAGAGAAGTGATTTATGAAGACGGCAGCCGGCGGCCGTTGAGAACTCCGGTCGAGGGCAAACAGATCATAACTCCGGCGACGGCCGCCTTGCTGAGGGGCTTTTTGCGTGAAGTCGTCGAGGCGGGTACGGCCAAACGAGCCGATTCCGCTGTCGTCGAGATTGCCGGTAAAACCGGAACCGCCTTGAAGGTGCTCAAGAAAGGAAAGGGATATGACCATAACCGATCGGTGGCCTCGTTCGTCGGATTCTTTCCGGCGGATTTCCCCGATTACGTCGGCATAGTGGTGTTCGATGAACCGAAAAAATCCCGTTACGGCGGAGAAGTTTCCGCGCCGGTGTTCAGAAAAATCGCCGAACGTTACAGCATTCTTCCGGGCAAGCTCGACAGACCGGCCGTCAAAAAGACGCAGACCGCCCCCGAAAAAAAATCCGAGCCCCCAAAATCCCGCCCCGATTCGATTATGGGATTGCTGGCAGCCTCGCGGGTAGAGAGCGGCAAAGCCGAACAGCTCACCATACCCGATCTGCGGGGATTGACTATCCGCCAGGCTTTGGTTTACGCCAGGGAAGCGGGTATCACCTGCGATTTCAGCGGTTCCGGTATCGTGATCGAACAGTCGCCGGCCGCAGGTGAGCTTTATCAACACGGAACGATAGTCAGACTGAGGTGTAAAAGCGATTGAATCTCGTGGCGGCCAATAAAATGACCTCATTTGGAAAATCCGTGACTCTCGGCGAATTATTCGCGGGAACCGATTGCAAGTTGAACCCCGAGCAAGCGGCGATTCGAATCAGCGGTTTAGCTGACGATTCGAGAAAAGTCAAGAGGGGCGACCTGTTTTTCGCCATCCCGGGGTTTTCCGCCGATGGCCGTAAATTCGTTCCCGAGGCGATTTCGCTGGGCGCTTGCGCCGTCGTTTGCGAATCGAACGATCTCGGCGGCGTCGCTGTGCCCATCATATATTGCAAGAATATCAGGCGGGTGCTGTCGCATATAGCGGCCAAATACTACGGCTATCCGTCTCTGCAAATTCCCGTTGTCGGCGTAACCGGCACCAACGGCAAAACGACCACGACTTATTATTTGACTCATATGATGTCCGGCGCCGGAAAACAGTGGGGTAGAATCGGCACGGTCGAATATTTCA
Organism: uncultured Ignavibacteria bacterium; assembly: GCA_964535765.1. Taxonomy (GTDB): domain Bacteria; phylum Zixibacteria; class MSB-5A5; order UBA10806; family 4484-95; genus JBBIRK01. The sequence continues at coordinate 7,350 of CAZHVC010000009.1, forward strand.
CCGGCAAACGGACGGTGAATGCGATCAACACCACCCCCGATTCGCTGCTGCTTCAGCAGTTGCTGGCGGAAATAAGCCTGAACCAACTTTCCGGCTGCGCCATGGAGGTTTCATCGCACGGCCTTGATCTCGGCCGCTGCGACGACATAAGTTTTGCCGGCGCTATATTCACCAATCTTACTCAGGATCATCTCGACTATCATAAAACCATGGACCGCTATTTTTCGGCCAAATCGATCCTGTTCGAGAAGCTGGTCAGGCCGGATGGGTTCTGTGTCTTGAACGCCGACGATCCGTATTTCGAAAAGATGAAGAAGGTCTGCCGGGCCGAGGTCATCACCTATTCGTTGTCCGGTGCGGCGGGCGCTGACTATTTTATCGAAGACGATGGCATCGACGGCAGGATACGTTCGTTTCGGCTCCGCCATAAGGGACAGGTTTTCGGCGGCGCTTTGCCTCATCTTGGTCGCTTTAATTTATATAATTTTGGCGCCGCCTTGGCTGCAGCGGCCGCCCTCGGCGTTGCTATCGAATCGGCGATCGAAGCTATGCGTCATGCCCCGCAGGTCCCCGGCCGAGTTCAGATAATCGATATGGGTCAGCCGTTTACGGTGATCGTCGATTATGCTCATACCCCCGACGCCTTGAAAAACCTGCTGACAAGCCTCGAATGTCCGGGCCGGAAACTAGTCGTATTCGGTTGCGGCGGCGATCGCGATAAAGCCAAACGGCCGCTGATGGGTGAAATCGCCGCCGGCCATGCCGACCAAGTCATCGTGACTTCCGATAACCCACGTTCCGAAGAACCCGGGAAAATCATCAAAGACATTCTGAAAGGAATGTCGGGTCGGGGAAATTACATCGTAATCGAAAACCGCGATGAAGCGATCGGTCGAGCCATATCCTCCGCCGAACCCGGAGACCTGGTGATCATCGCCGGCAAGGGGCACGAGGATTACCAGATAATCGGCAAGAACAAGCATTATTTTTCGGATCAGGACGTGGCCAGAAAATATCTCAAAAAGATGGGCTATGCAGACTCTTGAGACGATGAAGCTGACTATTTCAGACGTGGAAAGGGTTTTGGGCGCCGAAGCGACTTGCGGCGACGCAGGCGGCTCTCCCGGTCGATTCATCGATGGATCGATTGAGATAAAAGGAATCTCGACCGACTCGAGGACGATCGGCCGGGGCGAACTCTTTTTCGCGCTGAAAGGCGGCAATTTCGATGGTCATCGTTTCGTTAACGAGGCTTTCGCCAAAGGTGCCGCGGCCGCGGTTGTCGATCGGGATATCGAGGATTGTCGGGGAAATTTGATAAAAGTGACGGATACCTTGAAGGCGCTGGGTGATCTGGCCGCGAGCTTCCGCAAAAAATTCGATATCGCCTGCGTGGCTGTCACCGGATCGAACGGTAAAACAACCACCAAGGATATGACGGCCGCCTGCCTTTCTACCCGCTTCACCGTTTTGAAATCGAGCGGGAACAAAAACAATCTGATCGGCCTGCCGCAGAATATTTTCCGACTCGATGAGAGATATCGGGTCGGAGTGTTCGAATTGGGCATGAGTTTTCCCGGCGAAATCGGCCGTTTGGCGCAAATCTGCCAGCCCGAAATAGGGATTTTCACCAATATCGGACCGGTACATCTAAAAAATATGGGGACAATCGAGGCCGTCGCCAAAGCCAAATACGAACTGGTGGAGAATATGGTTGAAGATGGCTTGGTGATAATCAACAGCGACGATCCGATTCTGCGAACTTGGCTTGGCAAATCGCCTCATAAGATTGTCACCTATGGAATCGATTCGTCGGCCGATTTCCGGGCCGAATCGATCGCCCGAACAGGACAGGGATTCGAGTTTTCAATCGACGGCGAAAAGTTCGCTCTGCGCTATCCGGGCCGTCACAATATTTATAACGCCTTGGCGGCGGTTGCCTGCGCCGTTTCGCTCGGCTGCGAATGGAAGCGGTTGTCCGAAACGCTGGGTTCGCTCGAACCCGCCGACCTCCGTTCGGAAATTTTCCAAGGTCGGGGCATAACCGTGATCAACGATTGCTATAACGCCAATCCGGTTTCCCTGAAACTGGCGATCGAAACATTGGCCGATTATCCGGGACGGGGCAGGAAAATAGCGGTGCTCGGCGATATGCTTGAACTTGGTCCGCGGGAAGTCGAATTTCATGTCGAAATCGGCCGCTGGCTCGACCGACGAAAAATAGACGCCCTTTTCGCTTTCGGTCCACTCAGTCTGCGCTATCTGCAGGAATTCCCCGGCCGGCCCGGCGGCCATTATCATGATAAGGCCAAGCTGGTCGAGGATCTGCTGAAATATCTGAAACCGGGCGATGTGGTTCTGGTGAAAGGTTCACGCGGCATGGCGCTGGAGGGTGTCAGCCAAGCCATAAGGGAAGCCGACTGATGTTATATCATCTGCTATATCCGTTAAGCGAGTATGTCAGCGGTTTCAATGTTTTCAAGTATATAACTTTCCGCACCGCTTACGCCACGGTGACGGCGATGCTGATCAGTTTCATGTTCGGCGCAATGTTTATTCAATACCTGAGACGCAAACAGATAAAGGAAAATATCCGCACCGACAGCCCGAGCACGCATCTGGCCAAGGAGGGGACACCCACGATGGGGGGGCTGCTTATACTCGTTTCGATCATAATCCCCACTCTGCTCTGGGCCGACCTGACCAACGTATATATTCACCTGGTGCTTTTGGCCACGGTCTGGCTAGGGCTGCTCGGTTTCTATGACGATTATCTGAAGGCGATAAAAAAGCAGAAGAAGGGGGTTGTCGCTCGCAAGAAGCTTATCGGTCAGGTGCTGCTGGGCATAATACTCGGCTCGATTCTTTACTTCTATCCTCCTGATCCGGCATTTGATTCGGCGACCGAGGTACCGTTTTTCAAAAATCTCGAGATCGATTTCGGAGTGCTCTATATTCCGTTCGTCGTAATCGTCATAACCGGTGTTTCCAACGCCGTGAACCTCACCGACGGCCTCGATGGTTTGGCGATCGGACTGGTGGGGATTTGCGGCCTGTCTTTCGCCGTGCTGGCCTATGTTACCGGCCGCAGCGACTTTTCCCGTTATTTGAGCATAGACTATTTCAAGGACGCCGGCGAACTGACGATTTTCTGCGGCGCTCTTGTCGGCTCGTGCCTTGGTTTTTTATGGTTCAACGCCAATCCGGCGCAGGTTTTCATGGGCGATACGGGTGCCCTGGCTCTGGGCGGCGCCTTGGCGGCGATCGCCCTCCTGATAAAGAAAGAAATTCTGCTGGTGATCATGGGTGGGGTTTTCGTGATGGTGGCATTATCGGTCATTATTCAGGTGGTTTATTTCAAATTAAGCAAAGGCAAGCGGGTGTTCAAAATGGCCCCCATTCATCATCATTTCGAACTGTGCGGTTGGTCGGAACAGAAGGTAACTGTGCGGTTTTGGATTTTGGGCGTGATTTTCGCCCTGATAAGCATGAGCACCCTCAAGATAAGATGATTGGAATTTCAGGCAAAAAAGTAAGTGTGATCGGGGCGGCGCGTTCGGGTCTGGCGGCGGCGATCGAGTTGAAACGTCGAGGCGCCCTTGTCTATCTGTCCGACGAAAAGCCGGAAAACCAATGGCCGGACGACAAACTGGCCGAGATCAAGCTTTCGCTGCGCGATAACGGAATTGATTTCGAATTCGGCGGCCATACCGAAAGAGTTTACGACTGCGATTTATTGGTGACCAGTCCCGGTGTCCCGGCCGGTTCCCGGGTGCTTCAAAACGCCGTGAACAAAGGGATCAAAGTGATTTCCGAGCTTGAACTCGGATTTTGGCTTTGCCCGGCCGGCGTGGTTGCGATCACCGGTTCAAACGGTAAGACCACCACCACTTCGCTGGTCGGTGAAATATTTAATCAAGCCGGCCGAAAATGCGCCGTGGCCGGAAATATCGGCACGCCTTACTGCAGTGTTGCATCGATGCTCGGCCCCGATGATTTTGCTATCCTCGAAGTCTCCTCGTTTCAATTGGAGTGGGTCGAGTCGTTCAGGCCGATGGTGGCGGCTATTCTCAACATCACCCCAGACCATCTCGATCGGCACGCGAGCATGGATGAGTATGTGGCCCTGAAAATGCGCATTTTCGCCAACCAGAGCGGAAACGATACCGCCGTCATCAACGCCGACGATCCCTTGTTGATGGAATCATGTCAAATAAAGGATCCAGTGCAGTTCTCGACTTCGAAAGAGGTGGCAAGAGGGTGTTTCGTCGGGAACGATCTGATAAATCTTAGTCTCGGCGGAGAACGCCGCCCGCTGCTCAAGGTATCCGAACTTGGGATCAAGGGTCCGCACAATCTGGCCAATGCTTGCGCCGCCGCGGCCATCGCCGCTTCGGCGGGAATCGCCGAAGATCATATAGTTAAAGCTCTGCAAAGATTCACCGGTGTGGAACACCGACTGGAGAAAGTGGGGCTCATCGGAGGGGTGAGCTTCATCAACGACTCTAAAGCGACAAATGTGGATGCCGTTTTTTGGGCGCTTCAGTCGGTGTCCCCACCAATCGTGCTGATTGCCGGAGGCAAGGATAAGGGCGGAGATTTCAGGATACTTGAGCCGCTTATCCGGAAAAATGTGGCCGCGGTCGTGCTCATAGGCCAGGCGACGGAGAAAATCGGGGCCGCTTTCGACGGCTTAGTCGCCATTGAAAAGGCGAAATCGCTTCCGTCGGCAGTGGAGAGAGCCTACGAATTGGCCAAACCGCATGGCACGGTTTTGCTTTCGCCGGGCTGTGCCAGCTTCGACATGTTCGATAATTATGAACATCGCGGCCGGGTTTTCAAGGAGACGGTAAGGGCTATGATGGAGATTCACCGCTGATGTTTATCGATTCGCCCCAGAAAGCTATTGCATTTTCGGTGCTGCTTCTGATAGCCACCGGACTGGTATTTATATACAGCGTTTCCGGTCCTTATGGTCTTGAAGAAAAGCACAGCCGCTGGTATTATTTTTTCAAGCAATTGATTTTCGCCGTGATCGCCCTCGCCGTCATGATCGTCTGCTCCAGAATAGACTACCGCAGCCTGCTCAGGCTTTCACCGGCTCTGATTGTAATCGCGTTGGGGATGCTGATATTGGTTTTGAACATGAGGCAAAAGCAGGAAGTCCAGCGCTGGATAGATCTGGGTTTCATACAATTTCAACCATCGGAGTTTTTCAAGGTGGCTGCGGTGATGTATCTGGCGAACCTGGCGGCGAAGGTTCATTTACGGCAGCTTGAGCCTAAAAAA
>CAZHVC010000010.1:0-12577 GCA_964535765.1 uncultured Ignavibacteria bacterium
GTTCCGAAGAACCGCATAAATGTTGATGAGTTCTTCCCGAGTAAGATTCAGCGGAGGCAGGACAGCCGTGTTGAGAATTTTATAACCACGATCATAGTAAATCGGGAAATTGGCTGCGGCAATATCGTTCAAATCACGATAGATCGTCCGTTTGGAAACGCCGCATTTATCCGCCAGTCTATCTATCCTTATCCCGGGTGAACACTGGATTAGAGATAACTCATAGAGCAATCGCGCCATTTTTTTCATAAATATCTATATAGCATCAGCCAGCAATCGAGTCAATAGCTTCATCCCCAACAATTATGGGGATTTTCCCATACAAAACCTCCGTTCGCTCTGCCGACTTCCTGAAGCTCGTCTGGGCGCATGGCCTAATTCCTTTGGCCTTAAGCGGTTGCATGTTGCGTGTTGAAACGACCCTGCACGGCTTTCGGGCACGACGTTTGCCTTCAACTGGCCCGGAAATCAACCACGACTTAATCTGGCAACCATTTAAGGAGGGGAATGATGCGATCGAAGAAACCAAGATTGATTCCAGGAATAATTCCGGTAGTCAGCCTGGCCGTTCTGTTTTCGGCATGCTCTATTAAGAAGCCGGAATCCCCGAGCTGGGAAACAACCTGGACAATCCCACTTATCACCAAAACTTATTTCATGAACGAAATCATCGATGAAATCGACGATAGCCTGATCAATGTTGACAGTCTGGGTAATCCGTCGTTTCGGGTCACCCGTGATGTGGACACCATCGAGGTCGGCAATAATCTAACCGCCGCCGGTGTAAGCCAGCAATACCGTGATTCGCTCGGCAGCGTTGATATCGATCCACCTGCCGGGCAATCGGTTATCCTGACAAAGGGGGCTTTGGGGATCAATGATGTAGGGGGTTGGGTTCCGCCGCTGTCATTCACCGATTTCGAGGACTTGACCGATTTCAACGAGTTTTCGTGGATCAAAGTCGAACAGGGGGTAATTTCGCTCGAAGTCACGAACGACCTCGGTCTGCGCTTGGATACTCTCAGAATAACGATTTATAACCGGGGCGATTTGGTAAATCCGCTCGGTCAGGCCGTATTCGAAGACGGTATAAATCAAGGCGAATCGCTCACCCGCTCTATCGATCTGGCCGGAGACAGCGTGAGCAATCAACTGACTCTCAAGATTTACGGAGCAATAAACCAGCTGACGTTCATTTCCGGGGGATCGGATAATTTCACGGCTGCAAGCTCGTTTCCGGTTTCTCTAAGGGCATCGGCGGCCCAGGCGGAGACGCCGCTGATAACCAAGAGCCTGGACCAAGAAATTCAGCTCGAGAACAACTCGATCATTTCCGAAGCCACGATCGATTCGGGTTACCTTAATCTTCATATCGTCAACGGCACGCGGCTGCCGATGAATATCGAATTGACCTTCCCGAATCTCACCGAGATCGACGGCGATACTCTCAGGGTTGACGAGAATATCGACGGCAATTCCTACATCGATAGGCAAATCGACCTGTCCGGGTATTCGTTCGTTCCAGCCGGCGTTGATACTCCGCAAACCGTAGCGATTCTGGCGCAGGCCACGGTGCCGGCGTCTTCTCCTCAGCAAGTGATTATCAATGCCGCGGATTCGATCGCAATCGAAGCCGGTATGACAGATATGGTATTCAGGACCATTTCCGGTATCGTCGAGCCAACGCAAATTACGATTGATTCGATCGAGACCGATATCGAGGTACCGAGCGATATTGACAATGCCCAGTTGACCAACGCCACCTTAAGTCTGACTGTCTATAATAACAGCACCGCCGACATCGATCTCGATCTCCGGATCGCCGATGACACCCACACCCGGGAGGTGGCTATCAGTGGAACGGCCGAGGGAAAAAGCAATCTGGAGGCGCCGCCGCAGGCCACCGTTTTCAATGTCGGCTCAGCCGAATTGTCCGATTTTTTGAATCCTGCGCCGACGCGGATCATTATCAGCGGCGGTTCCGTATTCAATCCGAACCGGGAAGCCGTTACGATCTCCAGCGATGACTATTTCTACGGCGAAATAACGATCTCCTCCCCTCTGGCCTTTCGCCTGGCCGATACCACCGATATAGATTTGGAAACCGATATGACGGAAATCGATCAGGACGATATGCCCGATATCGGGGAGACTTTCCGTTACGGAGCAATCCGTGCCGTTTTGGCAAATCGTCTGCCGATAGGTGCAAGAGTCAGCCTTTATTTAAGCGCGACCGCTGACAGTTCGGTGTTCGATAATCCCGACGCCGTCGTTGTCGGTCCGTTCACGCTCGAAAGCGCAACCACCGATTCCTTAGGTCAGGCAATTATGGATATCGAGTCGGTTTTCGAGGACTCTTTGACGGCGGCGGAAATAGCAATTTTCGAAAACCCCGTGGTTTATATAACCCCGCGTGTTCAGCTGCTGCCGACGGTCGACGGCTCGAGTTATTTCCGGGGATCGGATTTTATTTCAATCAATGCCAGGGCCACCGTTCAGGTCCATGTCGGCGATAATATCTGGGACAATGATAACTAACAGGAGCATTCAAGATGAAAAGCTCAACAACCACAAGAATATTAGGCGGGCTGATTCTGGCGATCATCTTCGCCGGAACGGCCTCTGGCGGGGGCCAATCGAATCCTCGTTCGATGGCGATGGGCGGCGCTTACACCGCTTTGGCATATGGTCTTGAAGCCGGCTTTTATAATCCCGCAAACCTTGGCCTCTCGCTGAATAAAAAATTCAGCCTCGACTTGTTCAGCGTCGGGACGGAAATCAAAAACAACAGTTTTTCCCTGAAAGACTACAACGAATACAACGGCCGCTTTTGGAACGACGATGACAAACAGGCGATTCTTGATCTGATTCCGGCCGAAGGTTTGCGTTTGAATGCGACGGCTGAGGCCGCCGGCCTGAATTTCTCGTTCTGGCGTCTGGCCTTCAACTTCCGCGGGCGCGGCGAATCGATGGTTCAGCTCAATAAAGATCCGTTCGAATTGTTGCTTTTCGGCAACGAAGTGAAACCAGGGGTCACCCTGAACGATAATCGCGGCCAGGCCGTGGCCGTGGGCGACGCCTCGATTTCCTACGGGCATCCGTTGCTTAAATGGACAGGCGGCGAGTTCGCCGTGGGAGCGACATTCCATTATTTATACGGAATCGCCCATGAGGAAATTATCGAGGCGAGTGGCGGCATCCTTTCGACAGATACGGGTTTCGTTGGTGATGCCCAAGCTGTCATTAGATCGGCTTTGGGCGGTTCCGGCCAAGCCATCGATTTGGGAGCGTCGATGATTTTCGCCGAAAATTGGGTGATTTCGGCCGGACTCGAGAACATTTACTCGAAGATCAAATGGGACAAGGAAACCGAAGAAACGAGATTCACATTCCAGATGGATCCGGTCGCTCTCGAAACGCTTCTCGATAATGAAGACGATGATTCATTGACGGAGACAAGCGATACGACTTACCCGATCGGTGCGTTCTCGACCACACTGCCGGCCCATCTGAAATTGGGCATCGCCAAAATGGGTCGCAAACTGACTCTTGCTTTCGATTGGTCGCAGGCAACGTCGTCGAAGTATGCGCAATCAACCAATCCAAGGGTGGCCGGTGGACTCGAATACAAGCCTATCGGATTCCTGCCGCTCAGGATCGGCGCGGCCACCGGCGGCAATAAGGGAACGATTCTCTCCGGCGGACTCGGGTTACATTTCGGACCATTTCACATGGATATGGCGATCGCCGGTTGCGGCTCATTCATTCCCGCCGCCAGCAAAGGGATTGCTTTCGCCTATGGAATCGGTTTGAGATTCTGAGGGGAGCTGGACAATGATAAAAACCGAAAATCAAAAGAAAATTGCAGGCGCCGGCGATGCGATCATCGCCCGCAGGAAAACGAGAACAATTACGGCGCGGGGGTCATCTCGGCCGGCGCCGCGGGTGGCTTTGATTTTGGTCTCGGTACTGCTGGGGATAACTCTCGGTCTGATTTTGGTGACCGATGTCACGGCGATGCCGCCTCATCCCGAGCTTATCGAGAGAATCAGAAGCGGTCAGACGGCGGAACCTTATTACCTCAAACACAAAGCGGAGCTGATGCGGCTCGGAGTCAACGCGCCGGTGGGCAGCCCGGGTATGCGGGGAGGTGGCGGCGGAACGGCCAAAGCGGCGGTATCCGGCAATATAAATATGCTGGCCATACTGGTGGATTTCTCCGATAAAATCGCCCAGGTGTCGGCGGAAAAATTCGACACTTTAATCTATGTCGATAGAAGCGGCACGGTCACGAACTATTATAAGGAAGTTTCATACAACACCCTTACGATTACGACCGTGACTCTGCCCTCGTCGCTTGGCTGGAAGCGGGCTCCGCAGACGCTTGCCTACTATGCCAATAATCAAAACGGGCTGGGCAGCTATCCGCAGAATGCGCAAAAACTGGTGGAGGACGCCGTCGATTTGGTCGATGCCCAGGTGAATTTTTCTTTATACGACAACGATTCAGACGGCTATGTGGACGGATTGATAGTAATCCATGCCGGCAGAGGCGCCGAATTGTCCGGTTCCAACGGCGATATCTGGTCGCATATGTGGGCGATTTCGCCGCGTCTTCGCGACGGCGTCTATATATACACGTATTCGATGGAACCGGAATACTGGGTAACGCCCGGCGATATGACCTGCGGCGTTTACTGCCACGAGCTCGGTCATGTTTTCGGCTTGCCCGATCTTTATGACACCGATTACACTTCCGAGGGTGTAGGGAAATGGAGTCTGATGGCCGCCGGAAGTTGGAACGGCACTTTGGGAGCCAGCCCGGCGCATCCCGATGTTTGGTCGAAAATCGAGCTTGGTTTTCTGACACCGACGATCCCTTCGACCAATCAATCGGGAGCATCAATATTACAGGTCGAAACCAATGCCAGCGCCTACCGCCTATGGACCTCAGGAACGCTCGGCAGCGAATATTTTTTGCTGGAAAACAGGCAGAGAACCGGTTACGACGCTGCTTTGCCCGCCGATGGGCTGCTGATCTGGCATATCGATGAAAGCAGATCCGACAATGACAACGAATGGTGGCCCGGCTGCGGCTGGACTGTTCACTATAAGGTTGCTCTGGTGCAGGCTGATAATCTGTGGGAAATGGAAAAAAACATCGACCAGGGCGATGCCGGCGACCCGTTCCCCGGTTCCGCCGATAAGCGCACTTTCGGCGGTTCCGCTGCCCCCGGATCAAGTTCATATTCGGGGTCGGCGACCAATGTGGCGGTAAACAACATCAGCAATTCAGGGGCGGCCATGACAGCCGATATCGCTGTAACCTCGGCTCAAGATATCGCCGAAAAGGGAGAATTGCCGGGGAAAATCGAGTTAAGCGCCAATTACCCGAATCCGTTCAACGCCTCGACAATGTTAAGCATCGAAACGGCCGTTGATGGAGAATTTCGCCTTGCGGTCATCGATATCAAAGGGGTCCTCGTAAAAGAGATTTTCAGCGGGACTCTGGCCCCCGGCAGCCATTCCTTCGTTTGGGATGGATTAAACAGCGACGGAGCTGCGGTCGGCTCAGGGATTTATTTCTGTAGATTGCAGGGTGCCGACAGGACATTATGTCGGAAAATGACATTATTGCGATGAAATAGGGGGGAAAAATGAATTCAAAAGAGGTTGCGAAAACGGGTGGGAAAGAGACCGACGCACCCGGAACAGGGCAGTACAGAAAGGAGCACATTGACCGGATGCGACGGCGATTCGCCGACAGAACTGGTTGCGCCGCAACCAGTTCAAGCGGTATAAGCCGAAGCCGGCTGGAGCGATTCAAGAAAGCGTTCGCCGCCAGATGGCTTTCGGTCAGGTCAAAAGAGATTTAATCTATCGATGAAAACCGTACTTGCCAAAGCGGCGGCGATCGATTATCTTTAAGAAAAATAAACGGCGTGCGGAAAAGACGAAAAGAGAAGCGCGAAAAGATAAGGGCACAACCGTCCAAGCAACGGGTGAAGACTTAATCGAAAATAATTATCTGTGAGCGCAATGATCTGTCCTCTACCCCCCTCCGGAGGATAATCATGGTCAGCTCACAGCTTTGGGCCCCTTGCCAATGTCAGGCAAGGGGCTTTTTTTAGGAATAGACGACTCAATCGGCCCGGGGATTTGCCCACGGCAAGAAACGGACTTGGGCAAACTTCATTCAGGGGCGATGAACTTGACTTTATAAGCAATCCAGATCGGCATCGGCCTACCCCCGATTTCATATGGCGAGAATTCATTTTTAAAAGCCGCTTTCAGAGCCTCGTCTTCGAATCCCAGGTTGGACTCGGAATCTTTTATGATAACGGCGTCGGCCACTTTTCCGTTTTCATCGATCAGCGCCTTTATCCAGATTTCCGCCGATTTTTTATATTTTAAGGCTAAGGGTGGAAAATCAGGCGTGATCAAGCGTTTGGCATGGGGCATCTTGTCAAATAATACAACCTGTTCATCTTTTACGGAATCCGGCGGTGCGCCTAAGGCCTTCGATAACGAAAGACGGGCAGGTTTTATATCGGCGAATTTACTCAACGGCGTCGCTTGAATAGGTTGGATATCTTTTCCTTCCAGGCCGGTGTCGGTCAGAAGAACAGCCTCGATTTCGACCTCCGTATTTTTATCGGTTTTCGTGGTGACCGGTTCTGGAATGATCGAATAAAGCTGAAACTCCATCGGCTCGGCTTTTTCCAAAGTCACCTCGAAAGTGCGTAGATTTTCACCTTTATCTGAGGGAGGTTCTATTTTTCCGGTTTGAATTATGGCCAGCATCAACAATACCACGGCGGCTGCCGCAGCCGTCGAAGTGAATAAGGCTTGTCTCCAGCCGGCGCTTTTCTCGAAAGCCGAGGTATGCACCCTTGATTTTTGATCAAGATCGCCCTCGATTCTGCTCCATACCCCGGATTCGAACCTGTTCCAGTAGGCATTGTCTCCGGCGAATTCAGCGGAACGGGCAAGACCTATCAATCTGCCGTAAGAATCGAGCGTCTCCCTGCACGCCGGGCATTTTTCGAGATGCTTTTTCATATCGGCGGAAATATCCCGCGGTGCGTTCCATAGTTCTATTTCGAATTGGCGGCAATTCATCGTTCAAAGGCACCCATATTCCTCAGGATCTTTTCCAGCTCTTTCTTGGCCCGGAACAATCTCGACATCACCGTGCCGATGTTGATATTCAGGATTCCGGCGATCTCTTCATAACTCAAGTCATCGGCCAGCCGCAAAGTCAGAATTTCTCTTTTTTCCGGCGATAGTCTCGCCAGAGCGATTCTAAGCAGTTCGGATTTATCCGACTTTCCGTCGGTTTCCGATAACGGTTCGAGCTTTCTGTTTTCCTCGTAACGCCTCGAAAAAATCGATCGCCGTTTCAGCTGGCGGTTGTGGTCGCGGCAGGCGTTTATGAGGATCGCATAAAACCAGGCAGAGAAACGTCTTTTATGATCGAACTGATCTGCATTCCGATAGACTTTTACGAAACTTTCCTGCGCCAGATCCTCGGCCTCAGCGAAATCGCCGACGTAGCGATAGGCCAGGCTTATGGCCTTGCGTCTATAGCGCTCCATCAGAGTCGAAAAGGCCTGCTTTTCTCCGGCCACGATCTGAACCATCAGCTCCTCATCGGCGATATCGGCCTGATAATCGTCTGAATCTTTTGTCTTCTCATCCAAGAGGATACGCCGCTCCGACTTCGAATATTCCTTTATTTTATCCCGGCCTATGGAAAAAAGCAATTTTAACAGCTATTCACCTGATGAGCAATGATGGCAGGCCGCAACGGTTTGAATCAAACTTGCAAGCCCATGGCCGCTCTTGACGAATGCTCGACTCAAGAACGAATGATTTGTTTTCTCGGCCTGTTCATCCATTCGGCGGCCTGACTGACGAACGCTTCGATTTTCAAATCTTCGGTGGGGTCTCCAGGCCCCTCATAAGCGATATTAAGCCAAGGCACATTCCCGAGATCGGCGCTGACACGTGAAGATATGGCTTGAGTGATATTTCCCGGCATGCAAGTAAAAGGCATGCAATTGACTATCCCGCAGCACCCACCTTCAACGAATTCGATCGCCTTGCCGATCGACAACACCGCTTCTCCGCCGATGGAAGTGCTTAGATATTTTCGGGCGCGCTCGATAGCATGTTTTACCGGCTTCTCTCTATTGCCGTCGAGCAGGTGATCGACCACACCGCCGATTTTATGCTTTTCCCGGCTTTGGAAATAGTCTTTCAAACATGCTTTCACGTAATCGACGTGCTTGCCTTTCAAGGAGCTATGAAACTTATACATGTAAGTCGTGTAGTCTATCCATTCGATAAACGAGGCGATGTAAACTTCCGCCCCGAATCGTTCAAGTTTTTCGATCAGGTTGTTGTTTGAAAATCTGTTGTTTCGGATATAAATCTCGCCGACCACGCCGATTTTCACTTTCGGTCTGATTCCGTCATCGACCCGACCGAGTTTCACCGAATACTCCCGGAGGATTTCATCGAGATGATTGGCTCCATAAACTATATCTTGACACCCCAGGCTGAATCCCTCTTTGAATATTTTCTCGGGCAGGCTTTTGTCCTTGGAACGGGCTCTGGCGGACAGATAAATCTTATAAAGATAATCGCCGAAAATAAACCCTCTCCAAGCTATTTTGCGAAACCCCTCCTTGGCTCCCGGAAAGTCATCGTAAGAATTCGCCGAATGCGGCGAATAGATTGGAACATCGGGATAACCGAGATTAGCCAGCAGTCGGCGGTGAAGACGATGGTATTGACCGAAACGACACGGCCCGCCCGCCGAGGGCATGAAAAAGGCCGACTTGTCGGGATCGAATCCGCTCGATCGCACGAGTTTCACCAAGTCTCCCGTCGTCACGACCGCCGGGAAGCATTCTTTGCCCGATGTATATCTTCTGCCGAGTTGAAGGGTTTCCTCATCCGATTCCGGCAGCGCCTCGGCATCGACACCGCATCGCTTCAAGGCGGCTTCGAAAAGAATCGCCTGTTCGGACATTCGGGGAATATACACTTTTCTGTTGAAATGAGTTGCGATGCGGCTCGGAGCCTCGATTTTGGTTCTACGGATCTTTTTTCTCCCTCGCACGCTGTCAAGAAACGCTTCTATTCTGGTGATCAAGCCGGCATCGGCCGAATGCTCATCGAGTTCGAGCTGAAGATAGGGTTTTCCGCCCATCGTTTCGTTGAACTCGTGGCTGATGAACGAATCGGGGCCACAACCGAAATTGGTTATATATACGGCATAGACATCGTCTCTGGCGGCTATGAACCGACCGAGCCGAATTATGATTTTGCCGAAGTGCCAATATGTTTCATCGACCGGGGCACTTTCCACCGGAACCATATCGAGAGGCAGACAGACCGCGTCAAGATCGGTAATCTTGCGCGCCAAATCGAGATTAAGCCCGGGATCGCAAGTATTATATGGCCGGCCGACCAGCACCAGCTTTATCCGGCGATCCTCGGCGATGATTTTCTTGCCCTGTTCGATCAGACTTTCGGCGAATTCGGCTTGGGCAAGCTCTGCTCGTTCAAGCGCCCTGTAAACCATCTCGCCTGTGCAATTCAAGCTTTTCGCCGCATCTATCACCTGCTTTCGCATAAGCTTTCGGCCATGACCGAAATAGATTGTCGGCGATATCACTTTTTTATACTCTTCTTTTTCCGAAAGAACGGCACCGGCCAAATAAGGAATCGATTGGACATAGGGACAGAGATAGCTTTCGCTTTGCTCCTCGGCATGCCTCGACATGTTTATTATCGATGGCAGAAAGAGGTGGTCAATTTTCTTTTCGAGGAGGTTCAAAATATGGCCATGGGCGACTTTCACGGGGAAACAGGTCTCCGATCCGACCACTTCGGCACCCCGGCGGATAATGGTCTGATTCGTTTTGGACGACGGTACAACCCTGAATCCGAGCTCATTGAAAAAAGTGCTCCAGAACGGCCAGAGAGTCCAGTTGCTCAACAGTCGCGGCAAGCCGATCCGTCCCCTCGTCCCCGGTTTTCTACCGTAGCTGAAAAGCCGGTTATTGCGCCATTCAACCGGATTCACCATCGATTTGCCGACCTTGCCCGATTTCTGGGCGTCATATTTTTCACAACGGGAGCCATAATACAACTCTTTGTCGCCATCTCCGGTTATCCGGCGGATAGTACAGACGTTGGCGCAATCATCGCAGACGAAGCTTTCCTGAACGAAATTTATATCAGCAACGCCGAATCCTTTGAATCGTGTTTGGCCCTTAACATTCTCGACGGCCAACAAAGCAGCCCCGATTGCTCCGGTGACATCATGGTGCGGCGGCACGATAATTTCCCTGCCTGTGACATTCTCGAAAGCGGCGACGACACCTTTATTCCAGGCCACCCCGCCTTGGAATAAGATTTTGTTACCGATACGGCGCCTGCCGACCACCTTATTCAGGTAGTTTCGCACGATCGAATAAGCCAAACCGGCGACGAGGTCTTCTCTTGGGGCTCCCTGTTGCTGCCTGCTTATAATATCCGATTCGATGAAAACGGTACACCTTTCGCCGCAGCCGACTGGATTGCAGGATTGCAGGGCAAGATTGCCGAAATCGTTTTCGATAGAAATATTCAAGCGTTCCGCCTGTTCCTGAAGAAACGAGCCGGTGCCGGCGGCGCATGCCTTGTTCATTTCAAAATCGATGACCACGCCTTTTTCGATGCTTATATATTTCGAGTCCTGGCCGCCGATTTCGAAAACGGTATCGACCTCAGGCTCGAAAAAGACGGCGGCGGTGGCCTGGGCGGTTATTTCGTTGCGGACTATGTCGGCCCCCACTATCTCGCCGATTAGATATCTTCCAGACCCGGTCGTGCCGACGCCAGCGATTTTTACTTTACCGTTGAGTTCGGCGGCTATTTCCCTGAGCCCTAGCTGTACTGTTTTTATCGGCCTTCCTTCGGTCATAAGATAACGGCGCGCCATTACATTGCCCGCGGCATCGATAACGACTATGTTGGTCGATAATGAGCCGATATCTATTCCGAGATAACCTATATCGGAAGTTATTGCGCCGCCCGCAGAGGTAACGGCGTAATGTTTCGTGGACGGCCGGTCGAATCGCAGAGGAGGCTCGCCCTTCCACGATTTCGTCCGACCGCTGTCGAAATCAAGGGTGAATGACCGGTGTTCGGTATCATCCTCTTCGAGAGCTTTCAGGGCGGCACCGAAAGCGGTATAATACAGCGGGTGTTCCGGAACCACAAATTCATCAGCTTCAAGGCCGAGTTCGCAGCGAAATGCTTTGACGACGCCCGCATTCAAGGCGACTCCGCCGATAAAAGCCACCGGCTTTTTCAGGGTTCTTTTCCCCAAAATCGTGCTTTTGTAATTCCGGGCGACGGCATGACACAGCCCCGCCAAAATATCATAATCCGGAGTGCCGATCTGCTGGTGATGAATCATATCGGATTTGGCGAATACCGAACATCGCCCGGCAATATGAGGCGGATGCTCGGAGCGTAGGGCGAGTTCGCCGAATTCCGTCTCTATCTTTACATTCAGACGAGCGGCTTGTTGGTCGAGGAATGAGCCGGTGCCTGCCGCACATAATCCGCTGGTCGAAAAATCGGTGAGGCGGCCTTCGCTGATTAGATAATATTTGGATCCCTGACCGCCCATCTCGATTACTGATTCAAACGGAGGTCCGAAGGTCACGAAACCGGCCGCGGCGGCGATTATTTCATTGACGCAACCTGCCCCGAAAATTCCCGCCGCATGCTCACCCCCCGTTCCGGTGAAGCGGATTGCAAACGGGCGATCGGCCGCCATCTCCCTTATCAATTCCTGCAGCAGCCGGTCCGGCACTCCCTGATGCCTGATATATTTCGTATCGAGAATGTTACGGTGTCGATCGATTGCGGCAGCGGCAATGGAGATCGACCCGATATCTATGCCCAGATACCGTTTTTCGCTGATTTCCATCAGGCGCAATTAATAGCACCATTGAAAATAAGATGCAAGAAAAAACATATCGAATCGGCAGAAGTTGTGTAACAAGGATATGGTTGTTTATATCCGCTTTAGGCTGAAAGCCCAGAGGCTCCTGGGAGGAGCTTTTGGGAGGATTCATTCAAAGAGAGATTGCAATGGCGTCAGTGTAATCAAATTTTCACTTTGGAAGGCAGAGTCAGGTTGAGCACGCATTCGGTGCAAAAAGTGAAAGAACGGTTGTCGAGTTCGGTTATTGTTTCGGCCAGATTCATCTGGCAATCCTGGTTCGAGCAGTTTTTCAAGCCAAGCAAATGGCCGATTTCGTGGGAGGCGATGTTAAGCAAACGTGCCTTGACGAGATCTTCGTCCTCTGGAAGTCCATAATATTCGGGTCTTATCCGGTTTATGCTCACGATAGCCGTTCGGCTGATCGAATTGGCCTGACCCCAAACGAAATTTTTATTGGGCACGAATAGGTCTTCCTCGGTTACGGCGAGAATCATTTCGTAATCGGACCCTTTGAGCATTTCCAATTTGCTCAAAACGGCCGTCGCATAATATTGATTATGC
>CAZHVC010000011.1:0-12530 GCA_964535765.1 uncultured Ignavibacteria bacterium
GGTCGCCCAGAACCGGCACGGCGTATATCGAACCGCCGGTGGACACCGGAAATCCTGCCAGCGGCGAACCGTTCGCCTCCCAGGCATGGATATCGCCGTTGCGGGCAGAAGCTACGATCTCGAACGCACCGTCGCCGTCGATATCGCCGACGGCTGCGCCGCCGCTTATATCATCGGCCACCTCGATAGGCCAGCCCGGCAAATTGCCGCCGTTCGGCTCGATAACATATAATTTCTGATCGTTGGCGCCGAAAATCAATTCATTGACACCGTCGCCGTTGATATCGAATATCAGCGGACTCGACTCTATGGCGTCGGGAATCGAAAGCGGAAAACCGGCCTTTTCCAAAGTCACGCTCACCGGAAAAACGATTTCGGTATAATACGGATCGCTCGAGCTGACGATAAGCGTAAGGTCGTATTGTCCCGGAATTATCGTCTGGTCGAAAGTCAGGCCGAATCGATCCTGATCATTGGTGATCTGGGTGGTATCGCCGGGGAAAGTTCCGAAATAGGAAAGCGAGTCGTGGATTGTGATTCCGGCCGGTCCCCGCAATTTGGCGGTTACCTCGTGGCCATCGGCCCAGTAATTAAGCAAGCTGATCGTGATAGCGATCGATTCCCCGGGATTGACGACGCCGTCGCCGTCATCGGAGGTCAGAGTTTCCGTGTGATTAACCAGCACGATATAAGGGTATCTTCCGGCCGCCAAGGCCGCATAAGCGTCGATCCGGCCGGCCCCCAGACGGCCGGCGTAGCTCGGGTTGAGCGAATCTATGTTCACCGCCGTCGCCATCATCCGCTCTTCTATTTCGATCGGCCCCCAGCTCGGGTTCTGGGCTTTCAGCAAAGCGGCCAACCCAGCCACTATCGGCGACGACATCGAGGTCCCCGACTCGGTGCTGTAGCTCGAGGTGGCCCAGGTCGAATAAATCGCCGAACCCGGGGCGGACAGATCGACCCAGTAATTATAATTCGAAAAACTTGTCTTGTGGTCGCTCGGATCGGTGGCAGCCACCGCCGTGACTCCGGAATAGGCCGAGGGGTAATTGTTGTAAGGCGGCGTCCAGTAATCGTCGTTGCCGGCGGCGCCTACATTCAGCACTCCGGCGTTGAACGTGTAGGTGCAGACGCTCTGGCCATAAGAGGTATAGGAGGGCGACCCCCAGGACAGGTTGATTATATGGGCACCGTTGTCGGCGGCGTAAATCATCCCCTGATAACCCATCGTCAATTGTCCGGCCGAATTGGTAATCTTGACGCATTGGATGCGGGCACTGTAACCCAGACCGGCGCCGCCCAGGCCGTTATCGGCGACTTCGGCGGCGCAGCCGGCCACATGGGTGCCGTGAGTCGGCGAAATCTCGTTCGGATTGTTGTCGTTCTGACCCAGATCCCAGCCGATGACGTCGTCGACATAGGAGTTGTTGTCGTCATCGATACCGTTGTTGTCGGCCGTATCGAAAACGCCGTTATGATTGATATCCTCGCCGGGGTTGACCCAAATATTGGCGGCAAGATCAGGATGATTCCAGTAAACGCCGGTATCGTTGATCGAAATCACCGCCGTGCGCGTCGAATCGCCGCGGACAACGTCCCAGGCCTGAAACGCTCTGACTTTCGGCAATGCCCACTGCTGGGCGATACTCGGATCGTTTGGTATATAGCACGGCACCGGTATCACATAAAGGTCGCTTGCCTCGACATCCGAGCAGGCCGCGAAATTGCGATATACGGTTGCGGCATCCACGCCGTCGTGCAAACGAAATATATACAACCTCTCGACCAGCGAGCGAAGCAATTCGTTTCTGACCTTGGCGGCGTAGAACGGTTCGACCTGTTTAACCCCGTTTTCGGCGCAGAGCAGATCAATCCGGTTGTTTCCGGTGAACACCTGACCGGCGGCCGTCTGCCCCGTCAGCAGCGGTTCGACACCGGGCTTGAGCGTAATCACCAGGCGATCGGTGGCGTAATAGCCGCCGTTTTCATCGAGCGCCGTCGGCACATAATCGTCGGCGTAAGCGATCGATCCCAACGCTGCCGTCAGCGCCATTATCAGCAAAAACCTCATCTGAAACTCCCTTTATTGTTCAATTTTTATTTTCCTTGCCGTCGACAAATAAATATAGCGATTTCAGGCCAAAAACAAGATAATATTGACCATGCCTAAAAGGTCAAATTGCATGCCTGACGACACCCAAATGATTCAACAACGACAACTCCTTTCCCGTTTCAATAAGTTGCATTTCGCCAATCGGTTAAGGATTCGCCGTCCACTTTGCGGCGATCTCGCTTGAGGAAATCGCCGTCATTTTGAAAAGGTCTTCCCTAAAGCTGCATTTTTTTTCATAGCCGAAACAACGGCCGATTGTGTATTATTCATCACCATGCGCAAAGCGACCGTTTTCTGGCTGATAGCGATTCTGGCCGGGGCTTTCGCCCTGAGGCTTGCCGTGTTGCTGGTGCTGAAAGCGAAATGGCCGGGCTTCGACACTCCCTCGATCGACGCCTTGTATCATCATGTTTGGGCGCAGAGGATCGCCGCCGGCGAGATCTTCTCCGGCGGGCCGTTTTTCCGGGCGCCGCTGTATCCCTACTTTTTGGCGGCCGTTTACGCCCTCTTCGGAATCGATTTCACGGTCGCTTTCCTGATTCAAATATTGATCGGCGTCGGCACGGTCGCTCTAACATTTCTGCTGGCCCGGGAGCTATTCGATGAGCGGATTGCCGTCCTGGCCGGGGCGCTGGCAGCAATAAACGGGGTGATGGTCTTTTACGAACTGCAATTGTTGCTCGATTTTTTGACCGCCTTCTTTTTCCTGCCTATACTGATTTTTCTATCCCGGAGAAAAAACCGATTGGCCGCCAAAGATTTCTTCTGGGCGGGGCTGTTTGCCGGACTTTTCGCCTTAACCCGGCCCAATATCCTGGCGCTGGTGCCGCTTTTCCTCGGCTGGATTTGGCTGCGCCACGGCGATCGGCGAACGAAATTGAAGGTGAGCCTGGCGTTTCTGGGAGCGTTGATTCTGATAATCGCTCCGGTCACCATAAGGAATGCGGTCAGCGGCGGCGATTTCGTCTTGATCGCCAGCCAGGGTGGGATAAACTTTTATATCGGCAACAACGAAAAGGCCGATGGCCGAACCGCGCTTCTGCCCGGCAAAGGGCATACCTGGCAGTATTCCGACGCCGAATTCGAGGCGGCTTCGGCGCAGGGTCTCAAACCGGGGGAATTGAAACCGTCGCAGGTATCGAGTTACTACTCGGCCAAAGCCTGGAGATTTATCAGGGAAAAACCGGCCGAATTCCTGAAACTGACGCTCAAGAAAACCTATTTCTTCTGGAATTATTTCGAGATCTCCAACAACAACAACCTGTATTTCATCATGCGTTATGTCGGGTTGACTTTCGTTCCGCTTTATCTATTTTCGCTTTTCGGGCCGCTCGGCTTCGTCGGTGCGGTCGATTGTCTGCTTCGGCCCGGCCCGCGGCGGCTTTTCGGGCTGACTGTTTTCGCCTATTCGCTGACGGTGATCGCCTTTTTCGTCACCGATCGTTTCCGTCTGCCGGTGGTCCCGCTTTTGACAATCTCTTCCTCCTATGTTATCTACGAAATCGTAACCGCCGTTCGCAACAACGACCGTCGCCGCTTTCTGGTTCTCGGCGGCGCGGTGATTTTCGTCGGCATATTCTGCTGGAGCGATTTTTACCGGCATCATGACACCAACGAGGCGCTGGCGCATTATTCGCTGGGCAATATCTTTTTGAAAAAAGGAAACTACGAAAAAGCGGCCGCCGAATATCGACGGGCGGCCGACCTGGCTCCCTGCGTGCCCCACGCTCACACCAATCTCGGCGTGATCGCCTTTTACCGGGGAGACACAGCCGCCGCCAGAGAAGAATTCGCAAACGAAATCAACAGCTGCGGACCATCGGGCAAGGCGCTCAACAATCTGGCGCTTCTCAAAAGGCTGGGCGGCGATTATCTATCCTCCTATTCGATCGCCGACAGCGCGGTGAGGGCTTTCCCCAATTACCGCGAGGCTTATATCAACCGCATCCTGGCGGCGCTGGCCGCCGACAGCACCGCTCTGATCGAAAAGTCGATCTTCGAATTCGTCGGAACCTTCCCTGATGATATCGCCGCCAGATACTATCGCGGCTTGAACTATGAAAGCAAAGGACTGCCCGAAAAGGCGGCCGCCGATTATGAATACGCGGCTTATTCGGCCGGAAAAGATATCGTTTCGGAATACGACCTATCCGATATCTATTCGGCGGCTCTTCCCTATGGTTACGACCCTAATAAAATCAAAGGGAAATCCTTTTTCAGATTGGGGGTGCTGGCGGCCTCCCGAGGCGATTACGCACGCGCCGCAGAATGTTTTCGAAACTGCCTGAATTTGGCTCCGGCCGACGCCGACGCCAGGGTGAATCTGGCTTTGGCTTACGATAAGCTTCAGCAGTTCGATCAGGCGATCGAACAGTTCAACGCGGCGCTCAAGCTCGACAGTTTGAATCCGGTCTATTTATTCAATTTCGCCCTGACTTTGGGAAAAGTCCGAAAATTCCACGAGGCCGAATCGTTGTTGGCCAGAGCGGTCGAACTCAAGCCCGATTTCAAGGAGGCCGATACGAGGCTGCAACTGTTGCGACGTCATCTTTACGGCGGAAAATCGTAAACGATCCGCCGTTTTTCCCCCTGCCTTCTCGATCGACAATATCGCCATTTCTAAAGAGCCAGCAGTCTGCCGGCCGCCTGCCAGACCACTGCCGCCTCGATTTTCCGCATGCAGTAAAAATGTTTCTCCGGACACCGCTGCGGGCCGTGGGAGCTGCAGGGCCGACAATACAACCCCTTGTTTTCGACCACGACCGCTTTGGCGGAATAAGGGGTGAAACCGAATGCCGGAACGGTCGGCCCGAATATGGTGACCACGGGCGTCCCCACCGCGGCGGCCATGTGCGCCGGCGCCGAATCGTTGGTGATCGCCAGTCTGGACAGACTCAGCAAAGCGGCCGACTCGATCAAGGTGAGTCTGCCGGCCAGAGAAACCACCCGGTTCGGATACGCCGCCGCGATCCGCTCCCCTATCTCCGCATCGTCTTTGCCGCCGATTATCGCCGGACTGAGATCGCTTTCACGAACGATCAACTCGGCCAGCTCCGGGAAAAACGGCCACCTTTTGGTTTCCCAGATCGAACCCGGAGCCAGCACAATCAGCCGCTCGGAGGCTATTCCACTTTCGGCCAGGATTCGCCTTACCGATTGAATTTCATTTTCGGATACGAAAATCCGCGGCGACAGACCACCGGTAGCGGAAATTCCGGCGCAGAGCGAAAGATACCGGTTTACCGCATGGACCGACCTATCGAACGCAACGGTGTGGGTGTAAGTTAAACCGCCCGGGGCGTCGTCGAATCCCACCCGCCGCTCGATTCCGGCAAAGACGGCCAGCAGGGCGCTGCGCAGATGTTTCTGGGCGATCAGGGCGATTTCACACCGCCTTGACTTCAATTCATTCAGGCATTTCAAAAAACTTCCGGCTCCGCCCTTCTTGTCGAACGCAATTATCGAATCGACATAGGGATTATGCTCGAGAATCGATTCGGTTCCGGCCCGGACCACGGCTGTCACCCTATGACCGGCTGTTTTCAGCGATTGGAAAACCGGCGTCGTCAGGATCAGGTCGCCGGGGAATGCCGTCTGAATTACGACTATCTCGGCCATTGTTACCGAACGGTATTCCCGCGGCGGAAAATTTTCAATAAATAACCGATCCCGACATAAAGCAGCAAAAAGGCCGCTGCCGCCGGCGCTAACGACTGCATTGCGGCCGCTATTCCCTTATAGCCGGAATAAGCCCCGGCTCTATTCAGGATCGAATACAACGCCGCCGCCGCCGCCGAGGCGGCAATCAGACATTTCGCCGCGTGAGCCGTCAGGGCGGAATAATCGGGCCGGCCGATTTTGCGGATAATCAAAAAATTCAATAGACCGAGATTGAACTGGGCGGCCAGAGCCGGCGCCAGCGCCAGCCCGACGAAACCAAGCGGCCGCATCAGGATCAGACTGGCGGCAATATTGACCGCCACCGCCAGAGCCGATACTTTCACCGGCGTGGCCGTATCCTTGAATGCATAGAAAACCTGCGCCGAAAGGCGCACCAAGCCGAAAAAGAGCAGCCCGAAACCATATGCCTGCAAGGCCGCCGCCGCATTGACCGTATCCAGCCAACCGAACCGGCCGTGCTGATAAATCAAGGCGCAGAGCGGGCGGGCCGCCACGATCAAAAACAACGCCGAGGGCACCAGCATAGTGCTTTGAATCTTGCATGACTTTATATAGCTTTTCAGAAGCTCGCTTCTGTCGCCGACCGCCGCCTCGCCGGATAATTTCGGCAGCGACACCGTGGCCACGGCCACGCCGAATACGCCCAGCGGGAAATGCATCAAGCGAAAGGCGTAATTCATATAGGCGATACTCCCCTCGGGCAGAAACGACGCCAGCATGGTGCCGATTACGATATTCAACTGAGATGCCGCCACGCCGATCGCCGCCGGTCCCATCAACCTTATGATTGTCCCGACCGCCGGATCGGTCGGATCGATTTTGAAGCGAAAGCGGAATCCGAGCGAGTACAACTGCGGCAGCTGCATCGCCAATTGCAAAACTCCGCCGATAAGCGCTCCCCAGGCCATGACCAGAATCGGCGGATCGAAATATTTCCGGAAAAACAAGCCCGCGGCTATCGAGGCCAGATTGAAACCGGCCGGCGCCAAAGCCGGGATACCGAATCGGCCGAAACAGTTCAGCGTCCCCATCGCCGCCGCCGCCAGCGCCACGAAAAGCAGAAACGGAAACATGATCCGGGTCATGGCCGCCGTCAATTCCGCTTGACCAGCCGTTTCGGCGAACCCGGGGGCGATTATCCTGACCAGAAGCGGCGAAAGGAGCATGCCGATCAAACATATCGCTCCCAGCAGAATCAAAAGCAAAGAAAAGACGCTCGAGGTCAGCGCAAACGCCTTCGGCAACCCTTCGGTTTTCAGCTTCTGCGAAAATACGGGCACATAGGCCGCCGAAAGCGCTCCCTCGGCGAAAAAATCGCGCAGCAGATTGGGAATCCTGAATGCGGCGTTGAAAGAATCCACGACGGCGCCCGCCCCGAAATAATGCGAAAACACCTGTTCCCTGACCAGCCCGAGCAGACGCGATACGACCGTTGAAAAAGAAAACCGTAGCGTGCGTCGGACAAAGCTATCGGTCTTTTTCGCTTTTCCGGTTTCCGTAAAATTATTTGACATGCCGTTGGCCGTGAATATATTAGTCCCCTGTAAATTGATTGCAGCCGATGGATAAGAAGAAGATCAGGTAAAGGAGAATCAATTGCCCCAACATAAATCCGCCAAAAAAAGAGTCAAAACATCGCGACGGGCGGCCCAGCGCAACCGTCGCTACATCTCGGCAGCGCGCCGGGCGATCAAGGAATTCCGCGCCGACAGCGCCAAATCGCCCGAAAAAATGAAAAAAGTCGTCAGTTTGGTCGACAGGGCCGCCGCCCGCGGCGTCTATCACAAAAACAAAACCGCCAGAATCAAATCGCGGCTGGCGAAATTGATCGGCAAAACGACGGCTAAGTAAGTCCGGCAAAGTTTTCATCGCCATAAACGCCTATCGCCGGTCATCGATCCAATCGATCGCTCCCCGCTTCAGCGCCGGAGCTTTCTTTTTTGCCGCTCCATTCGAATCCCGCAAGATCGGCCCGGTCGATTAAAACAACAAATGCCGTCCGAGCGTCATCAACCGCGGATACGACAATAATATTTTCTTGACGATCTCCACCGGATTGATCCCCTCGATTGTCCTGCCCGAGAACATATCGTCGGCAAAACGTAGAATCGTCTCCATATCTTTATCGTTCAGTTTGAGAAAAAGCTGCCGACATCGCCGATAAAAATTCAACTCTTTTTCCTTTATTCGACAAAAGGCCTTTTGATAATCATCGCCGTCGCCCTGTCCTTTCGCCATCGCCGAGGCGGTTTGTCCGGCAAGCATTCCGCTTAAAAGCGCATTGGCGATTCCGGCGCCCGAAAGTGAATCTACCACCCGGGCGGCATCTCCGGCAAGCAGGATATTTCCTTTATATAGCGGCAAATCGGGCAGGTAGGTGGGAACGCCGCCGGTCATCCTCTCGATTATTGCGAATCGCCCGAAACGTCGCCGGACGAATTCGTCGAGCAACTGCATCGCCTTTTTTTTCGGTGTTTTGGTCGGGCAAACACCGATTCCGACATTGGCCAGTGACTCCCTCTTGGCGAACAGCCAGATATAGCCGCCCGGCGCAATCCGCGTCCCCAGATGGAATTCCAGTGTTTCCGGGGCGATTTCCGGCGAGCTGATCAGATATTGGTAGGCCGAATGAATCTGGCTCGGCTTGAGCGCCGCTTTCAGACCGGCCATAAAGGCAACCTGCGATTCGATCCCATCGGCGGCGATTATGACCTTTCCGGTCAGTTTTCGTTCATGGCCATGGCTGCGGGCGATAACGCCGGCGAAATGGTCATTTTCCTCTATCAAACCGATTACATCATGAGCCACCCTGATTTCCGCTCCGGCCTCGGCCGCTTTTTCGGCCAGCGCCCGATCGAATATCTTGCGCTCGAGCATGAATCCGGCCTCGGGATGATAAATTTCGGCGTGCGAACCGTTGGGGCCGTAGAGATGCACCCGTTCTATCTTGCAGTTTATCCAGCGCGGATCCGGTTCGACCACCCGTTTCAAGCCGCTGGTGGAAATCGCCTCGGCGCAGCAAAGCGGGTAGCCGATTACCGGATGTTTTTCCAGAAGCAGCGTCCGGGCTCCTCCTTCGGCCGCGAATCTGGCCGCTGTCGCTCCGGCCGGCCCGGCCCCGACTACGATAACCTCCCAGCTATCTTTCATGACGCAGCTCCAAGGCATCCGCCGGACAGGTTATGATACAGAATTTGCAGCCGGTACAGTCAGCGTCGGCCGATTCGAGGCGGATAGGGCCGAGGTGAAGCACGTTTTCCGGGCAGACCGCCACGCAGGCGCCGCAATTGCCGCAAGCGGTAAAATCGATGCCGATGCTGAATCGGCCTTTGACCGTTCGTTTCGGCATGGCGGGGAATTTATTTCAGACGGGCGGTTTTATCAAGAGGAATGTAGGCGACGAACGGCCATTGACGTTTCCGAAAATCCGCCGGCTGTATTCGGAACCGAAATATGATTTTTGCAGGCGATTTTCGACGAAACTTTCGAACCGGCCGGGGAGGTTGCTTTTCCTCGAACGATACCGCTCGGCCGAAATTGTCCGCAATGCAGAACCGCAAGTCGTTGACGACTCAATTCGGAATGTATAGCCCGGGCCGATTCACGCCCGCACGGAGGCTGCGCCGAATATTTCAGGCGTTCTTATATTGCCTCGATCAAAGTTTGCCCACGGCCAAAGCGGGAAGTCGAAATCGATCGGTCGAGTTCAGCCGATCGGTCCGCCGCACCCGAATAAATCGGCCGTCAATCAACAATCCGGAATATTTCGCGACGGCCAGATTCCACCAGAGGCACGAATTTTTCGTGCCAGTTTTTCCAGCGGCCGTCGGCTGAATGGCCGCTGTCGATGCGTTCGTAATCGGACAGGCTCTTGTGAACGGTTTCGAGAACCAACGTATAATACTCGCCGGTTAGATCGGTGAGAATCCGATCGACCTTGAAGCCGCTGCTTTCGATCAGATTAATCCCTTCTTTCAGAAGGGCCTTCGCCTCTCTGGCTTTGCCGAATTTCAATCGGAATACATCGCGGACGACTATCATTTTGCCTGCTTTCGTGTCAAGTATGGTCGTTAAGTATGGTTTAGATATGGTAAATGGGGGCGCGGCTGTATTCCGTGCCCCCGCCTAATAGAACTTTTTTCAATGGCCTTTGTGAGACTCGTGAAACTCCTTGATTTGCTCTATCGAAAACTTGTTCAGCATAACCGCCTTCGATTTGCTCCGCTGCTTCTGCGGCACCATAGCCAGGGCAGCCTCTTTGCTGGCGGCATCGACGATGCAATAGCCGGTGTGATCGCCGTCGGCGCAGCCCCAATCCCATCTGGCCAGCTCGTCTTTGCCTTTGGCGGCGACATCGTCGAGAGCAACCAAGCATTCCTCGACCGTGTGGGGTGAAATAATCAAGTAGTGACGGTCCGCACCTTTTGCTTCCCCTATTTCCTTGGCCGTGGCTCTGGGCGACTGCAGCGCCATCGACAGGATAAGCGCCAAAGCCAGACTCGAGAACCGTTTTAGATACATGGTGTCCTCCCTTGAATGGGTTAAGCGATGATTGCCGCGGGAACGACAGCCCCGCGGTGCGGTTTTCCAGAATAATCATCTATCGCCCGATTTCATTTCTGTGACTCTCTTGAATATGCCATGAAACCGGCCGTTGTCAAGGATTATTTTGAAAATGATTATTATTATCAATTGGCCAAGGAATCAGCAAACCTCCCTGCGCGGAGAGACCGATATCGTAGGTATCATAAAGTCCATTCCCCGACTGGCGAATATGACCGACTATCGATGACAAGCCTTCGCCGGATACCGTCTTCCGCCCTTCGAGGCAGATGAATCGTTTTGCGCGGGACGAATCAGTCCGTCGTCGATCCGACGGCACCATAATTTACCGTTTCGCTTCGAAAACGGTTGCGACGGAACGACCCCGATAAAAAACAGCGACGGGCGGACCGCAAGGCTCGCCCGTCGATAAATAGGCTACTGACCCGATTTAAGAAAACTACGCCATGCCGACCTGTTTCTTGATCCAGGCGGTCGTTGACGATTTCGGCCGCTCTATAGGATACCCCATCGCCCGCGCCACTATCGCCTGCGAACACATCCCCATCGACCGCGAAACCGAGAACAATACGGTGTAATACGAGAATTCCTTCAGGCCGTAATGGTACAGCAACGCCCCGCTGCCGGCATCGACATTGGGCCAGGGATCTTTGGCTTTCCCCTGTTCCTGCAATATCTTGGGCACAATCCGGAAAACCTGATCGACGATTTTGAATATCGGATCGTCGGGCATGTGCTTCAAACCGAATTCGCGGAAACAATCGAAACGCGGGTCGGTGATCCGCAGCACGGCATGCCCGTAACCCGGAATCACCTTGCCGGAATTCAAAGTATCCCAGGCATACTGATGAAGCTGATCGTCGGTCGGCACGCCACCGAATTTTTCGTAGGTTTGAATAATCCAGGCAAGGCATTCCTGATTGGCCAGACCGTGAAGCGGGCCGGCAAGGCCGTTCAACCCGGCGCTGACTGCATAGTAGATATCGGAAAGGGCGCTGGCCACGCAAAACGCCGTATGCGCCGAAACGTTGCCGCTTTCGTGATCGCAATGCAGAGTCATATACAATCTGATAAGGTCGGCGAAACTTCCGTCCTTATCTTTGATTCCGAGCATGCGGGCGTAATTGCCGCCCCAGTCCAAACCTTTCTTCCAGCTGATCCGATCGCCTTTCTTGAACCGCATCCGGTAGATGCCGGCGGCGATACCGGGAAGTTTCGCCAGTAAGTCGAGGCTGTCCTCGAGCATCGGCACCCAATAATCGGTCTTTTTCATGCCGGCGTCATACTGTTTGCGGAATTTCGATTCCCGCTCCATCACCAATATGGCGGTATCGAACATGGCCATCGGATGCGAATCCTTGGGCATCGCCTCGAGCACTTTCCAGACATATGCCGGCACTTTGGCCCGGGCTTCGAATTCTTTCTGCAAAGCGACAAGATCTTTTTTGTCCGGAAGTTCACCGGTGCAAAGCAGGTAAAACACTTCCTCCGGTAGTTTGTTTTTGAGGTCGGCTATCGGGATGCCGCGGATGATCAGTCCCTTATCAGGCGGCACTTCCGAGGTGTCGCAGATGAGAGTCCTGACGCCGCGGGTGCCGCCATAGGCTTGGCTCACGCTCACGGTGCTGATCTGCTTTTCCCCGTGTTCCTTGAGCAACGCCTGAACTTCCTCGCGCCAGCCGGGGATTTTCTCGGCGAGTCTGTCTTTTAATGATGCCATTTATACTCCTTTCGGTTATCCGAATCTTGGTAGGTTGTTATCAAATAAAAACCGCCAATCGTCATAAATATCCGTGGCCGCATGAGAATTATTTCACAAATCGGATTGTAGCTAAACAGGCACATATTTCGAAAAGGAAGTTTAATACGCTCGCTGGCGGTTGTCAAAGGAAATATTAATGAATGCAGACCGCCGGCGCAGATTGCCGCCGCCATATTGCCTGACAAAAGAGCCGATTCGGCAATCCCGCCAAACGGCCGCTGCGGCACCATACCGATTTCGCCTATAAATAATAGATGGTTTTCCGGCTGATGATTTTGGCCCCCAACTCACGGCAAAAAGAGCCTAGGGACTATAAAGACGGAGCGGGATTATTCCGGAGATCTTTTAGGCCTGAAACGCTCACCCTCGAAGGCCTTTCGATAATCGTTTCAATTGGACCCGGACAGGAAA